>DAOWES010000108.1 GCA_030638385.1 Candidatus Cloacimonadota bacterium
GAAGTGGATTTTCAAGATGCATCTTCGCTGATTGGTAAGATATTAGATCAGTGTGAGGAAAAAGAGGTCTAGACACTAGATTAACACAAATAGATAAACAGGGAAATTATCTTGTGAAAATCTAGTGTAAATCAGTGTCAGGAAAGAAAGAGTTTTAGACACGAGATTAGCACTGATTAGCACAGATAAATTAAGAAGGGAAATTATCTTGTGAAAATCTAGTGTAAATCAGTGTCAAAGAAAGAGTTTTAGACACGAGATTAACACAGATTAGCACAGATAAATAAATAGGGAAATTCTTGTGTAAATTTTGTGTAGATCAGTGTCAAAAAAAGAGGGGGTGAAATGACAAAATATTTATATGAAGACTTATCTGAAAAAATCATCGGATGTTTTTATAATGTATTCAATGAATTGGGTTTTGGATTTTTAGAAAGCGTTTATGAAAATGCTTTAATGATAGAGCTTAACAAAATAAATATTAACGCCATTCGACAACAACCTATAGAAGTATTATATAAAGGACAAATAGTAGGAGATTTTAGAGCCGATATAATTGTAGATAATAAAATTATTATCGAATTAAAAGCAGTATCAAAATTATCAAGTATCCACGAAGTTCAACTTGTAAATTATTTAAAAGCAACTGAGATTAAAATTGGGTTATTAGTCAATTTTGGAGAAAAGTTGGAATTTAGACGAAGGATATTTTAAAGAAGTTTAGACATAGACAAACACAGATAAATGAAATAAGAAAATTATCTTGTGAAAATCTAGTGTAAATCAGTGTCAAAAAAAAGGGATTTAGACACGAGATTAACACAGATTAGCACAGATAAATTAAGAAGGGAAATTATCTAGTGTAAATCAGTGTAAATCAGTGTCAGGAAAAAGAGGTTTAGATACAGATTAGCACAGATGGGCACAGGTTTATTTACTACAAAGCTAAATTTTTTTAATTACTATATATTCACTTTATCTTGGAAGCTTATATATATAGAAAACGAATCTATCTTGTGAATTTGCTCTATTAAAGATGAATTATTTAATAGAGTATTTTTTACTCACTCTATTCTTGACACCAAATGAAGACCCAAAATATTTGAAATTAAAAGTTAATGGTGCAATGAGTAAAAGGGAATCTCGTTTAAATCGAGAGCGGTCTCCGCCACTGTAAGCAGAATCACTAGAAATTAGTTGAAGTTAGTTTGTTCATGAATATGAAAAAGCCACTGAGAAATTGGGAAGGCTAAACTAATCTAATCTGCAAGCCAGGAAACCTGCCATTTAAGCTTACTTCTTATCATCGGAGGGTATGATTATGAAACATAATAAGCTTAAATCCTTTTATTCTATGGCATAATAATAGAACAAAAGGATTTTTTTTATGAGAACAAAAACAGATAGAATTATACAGGATGAGAATTGTGATTTTAGCTCATTCTCTTGCAACGCTTCAGTAAAACCTGACGTAACCGAAGTTGAAAAATCTAGTATGATATCTTTTCGTACTTCGCACACCGCACACCGTGCTTTCGCACTATGCTTTTCTCTTTTCACACTACTAATTATCTCCTGTAGCTCTCCCCGAGTAGAAAGCTCAGCTTCTCGTTATGTAGTTACATCTCCGACAATTGCTGAAATAGTCGCCTTATTGGATGGGAAAAAAAACATTGTTGGCGTTGCCATGGAATGTGATTATCCTGCCAATTTAAAGGATATCCCGATAGTGGGAACCTTTGGTAAAATAGATTATGAAAAAGTAATAAATTTAAATCCAACCTATGTTTTTACTTCCGGTTTAGAACAAGCTAAAGTCGCTGAAGAACTTGGTAAATTAGGTCTCAAAACTCAATCATTTTATTCCCATTCCATTGATGAAATGTACGAAATAATTTTACAAATCGGCAATATAATTGGCAAAAGTGAAAGAGCCAATTTTGTAGTAGATAGCTTACAAACTCAAATATCCAATTTAAATATTTTAAATAAATTAGACGCACCAAAGGTTTATGTCGAAATCTATGGTGATCCGATTATGACTGTTTCTGATAGCTCGTTTGTAGGGAACATAGTAGAGATGGTTGGCGCCAATAATGTTTTTGATAATTTACCTCGTGATTACAGTAGAATTAGCCCGGAGAAAGTTTTAAATGCAATGCCTGATGTCATGATCATCACCTATCCCGGAGTGAGTGCGGAGCAGGTGCGGGAGCGAAAAGGTTGGAATAATATTCCCGCAGTTAAGAACAATAGAATTTATACAGTTGAAGATATAAACCCGGATTTAATATTACGCAGTTCACCCAGAATAGTACAGGGTATGCAAAAGCTATTGGAGATTTTAGGTGAATAAAAAAATTATAGGTATTTTGTTTTTATTTCTATTTGCAGTTCTGATATATTTCTATATTTCATTCGGAACAAGCAGCCTGCGAATAGTTCTAGCTATTCGATTACCACGCTTATTGTTGGCTTTTCTAACAGGATTGATTTTAGCAGGAGTGGGTTTCTCTTTTCAAGTAATGCTGAATAATTCATTAGCAGAACCTTATATTTTGGGCATTTCATCCGGAGCTGCTTTTGGAAGTATATTAGCTGTTGTTAGTGGCTTATATCTGTTCATGCCGCTATTTGGTTTCGTCGGGGCACTATTGACAATGATTTTAGTTTGGAGTTTGGCACATATCGGCGGAATGTTTGATAAAACAAAATTACTCTTATCCGGAATAATAATAGGGATGTTTTTTTCAGCGCTAATATCGTTAATAATATATTTCAATCAACAAGATATTGGAAATATTATTAATGTATTGATGGGGAATTTAGGTCATATTTTTAGTAATTTGGAGTGGAAAATATTTATAACAGTTTTTTCATTTTCTATCATGTTAATGTTATACCTTTTTTCGTTATCCAAACAATTGGAAATTCTTTCAACCGGAGATCTGGTCGCTGTAAGTATGGGAATTAATGTCAAAAACTTGCGACGAAGAATTTTTGTTGTGAGTAGTATTCTCACAGGTATCACCGTTGCCTATGCAGGAATAATCGGTTTTATTGGTTTGGTAGTTCCTCATCTTGTACGCATGATTTTTGGAACAAGACGGGACATTATTTATTCTGCAATTGGTGGTGCATTTTTGTTACTTCTCTGCGATTTCATCGCGATGCATATTGCGGTGGTGGAATTGCCGGTTGGTGTGATTACAGCCTTCATTGGCTGTCCCTTCTTCATTTTCGTGATGGGGAAGAGGAGCTAAGGATAGTATAAAATAATTCTCAACCCCGGAGTGGGTTGAATATAGTTAGCTCATTATATTTGCATAGAGTGGAATGAAATGGTGATGATATTTTGTTAGATTTGATGTCTAAAAATAGCAATCGCTTTTGTCGAAATCGTTTTTATTGTAGATTCAGGATTACTTTTGTAAAAGAGTGTAGAAAAAAAAATGGTTGAACCGGATAAACCTAATTCAACCATTTGAGATATTTGCAAATTACAATTACATTGTAACTTTCACATCTTTGATTTCAGGATATTTTTCAAGGTGTTCTTTGATTTCATCAGCAACATTGTCGCGATGCTCATCGAATTTTGGAATGTCAACGTCAATAATTGCAACGCCATCTTCGAATCCGACATACTTTACCATTTTCAATGTAACTATGCTCTCTCCAACTTTGGGATAGAGAATTTTCTTTAGTTCATTGATGATAGTTTGTTTACTGAAACTTTCTTTTTCTGCTAAGCCATGAGATATTTCATAATTTTTAATAGCTTTTTGCAAAGTATCAACCGCCAGCACAGAGCAATGCATTTTAACCGGTGGGAGACCATCAAGTGCTTCTGCTGCTTCTTTCCAAGATATTTTCTTGGCTTCTTCCAAGGTTTTACCTTTTGCCAAATCTGTGATAATGGAACCTGTCGCAATGTTTGATGCACAGCCGTAAGATTGGAATGTTATCTCTTCGATCTTATGTGTTTTTTCGTTAACGTTCATGTAAATGGTAACTTGATCACCGCAAGCCGGGCTACCTTCGGTTGCCTCTACATCCGGGTTTTCCAATTTCCCCACATTATGTGGCTTCATGAAATGATCTAATACTTTTTGAGAATATTGCATTCTTTACTCCTATTTATCTTATTAATTTTCTTCTTTATATAAAGGACTAAGACGGCGGAGATTTCTTACAATTTCTGCAAGCTTTTCCACTGTGTAGTCAATTTCATCTTTTGTGTTGTATCTACTTAAAGTAAATTTTATCGAGCTGTGAGATTGTTCATGATTTCTACCCAAAGCCATCATCACATAATTTGCTTTTAAACCTTTGGAAGCACAGGCACTGCCGGTAGCAGCTGAAATTCCAACCATGTCAAGCATCATGATAATTGCTTCTCCTTCGATGTAATCAAATGAGATATTCATGTTGTGCGGTACTCGTTTATCTCCTCGAGGGCCATTTAATAAAGTGTGTGAAATTGTTGATTCGATTTTATCTAAAAGATGTTTTTGCAAATCTTTGATGTGCTGGAAATATTGATCAAAATTACTGAAAATTAATTCAACAGCTTTGGCGAATCCTGCAATGGCAGCAGTGCTAATACCACCCGTTTCAAATTCATCCAAACGATTAATGCCGTGCTTGGTTGGTCCAATCTTTATTCCTTTGCGAACATACATTGCTCCCACGCCTTTGGGGCCGTGAATTTTATGAGCACTAATACTCATAATATCTATACCTAAATCATTAACATCAAGTGGATATCTTCCATAAGCTTCGCAAGCATCTACATGCATGGCAATTTTGTGATTTGCTTCATCAAGGATTTTTCGATATTCCTTTAATGGCTGCAAAGTTCCAACAGTATGATTCGCCATGGTTGTCATAAATAAAATAGTGTCGTCCTGAATCGCTTCACGAAGTTCTTCGGGATTTACATACCCCTCTTCATCGGTGTCTAGATAAGTTACATCGAAACCACTTTTTTCAAAAAAAGCCGCATTTGTGAGTAAATCGGGATAATCAATTACAGAAACAATCAGATGAGTTCCTTGGTTGGCATTTTCAGAAATAAATCCTTTTATCGCTAAATTATTTGCTGATGTACCACCGGTAGTAAAATGAATTTCACTTGGCTCTGCACTCATCGAATCGGCAATTATTTTACGAAAATTTGCCAGATCGGCATTGATTATACCACCGGAAATAACAAAGTTTTCAGGTAATTGAAATTTGTCTGTTAGATAAGGAAGCATCGCTTCGATAACTTCCGGAGCCGGTTTAGATGTGAGGCAATTATTAAAATATATTCTTTCCATTTTATATCTCCAGATATTGTTTTTTTATAATTTTTTTTAAAATTTCATCTAATTTGATGGAATCAAAATATTCATGAAGATGTTCCTCTATTTCATTCCACAATGTATGAAAACCGCATGGCTTTCCGATGCAGAATTCTCGATGAGGCGAATCTTCTTCACAATATTTTTGTGCTAAGTTTTCATCAACAGCTTTCATGATATCTCCCAACGAGATGGTGTTTAAATCTTGGTTCATGAGATAGCCACCTTTGGCTCCGTGAATACTTTTGATGAGCCCGGCTTTCTTAAGTTTTCTAAAAAGCTGTTCCATATATTTTTGTGGGAGATTCTGCTTTGCACATATCTCTACAATAGATATCGGATTTTTTGAATCGTGCATTGCAAGTTCTGCCAATCCTCGAACGGCATATTCGGTTTTGGTTGATATATGCATTTTAATTTCTCCTAATTTTTGGGGATAACATAGTAATTTAGTATGGATTGGCAAGAAGTTTTTTTAGGGATCTCCTAAAACGCTTCCTGGTGCTGGTCTACAAAGGATAAGGTAAAGATGAAAATTGAAAATATTAGTGTTGGTTATAGAGATAATGAGGTAATTTCCAAGCTCTCTGTGGAATTTGGAAAAGGAGATTTCTGTGCTCTTTTGGGCCCAAATGGTGCAGGGAAATCTACCTTACTTAAAGCAATGATTGGATTTTTACCTCTTAGCTCGGGTGAAATTAAGATCAATGATAGAGCTATGAGTTCTTGGAAAAAGAAAGAATTAGCTCAGGAGATTTCTTTGATTCCGCAAGATTTCCAGCTTCAATTTGATCATAAGGTGCGTGAGTTAATCATGATGGGAAGATTTCCCTATCTTGGTTATTGGCAAAATTACTCAACTAAAGATCTGCAGATCGTTGATAATATCATCAAACAATTAGATTTAGTTGAATTTGCCGAAAAAAACTTCTCTCAGCTAAGTGGCGGAGAAAGACAACGTGTCACAATTGGTCGTGCTTTAGCTCAGCAATCGGAAACAATTTTGATGGATGAAGCATTCTCTCATCTTGATATAAATCATCAATTGGAGATAATGCAGTTGCTTTCAAAGATCAATAAAGAGCAGAATAAGCGGATAATTTTGGTTTCACATAACATTAATTTGGCGAGTGAATATTGTGATCGCATCATTATGCTGAAAGCAGGAAAATTGATCGCTGATGGCACACCGGAAGCTGTGATTACTGATGAGAATATTCAGGAATTGTACGACACAAGATTGATGATAATAAAGAACCCGGTTTCCGGCAGACCGAATTTAATCTACCCCGGGAATGAGGGATAATAATTAATAATTATTAATGGTGAATTATTAATTGTAAATTGTGAATTGTGAATGATGGGAATAAATTGAGT
This sequence comes from Candidatus Cloacimonadota bacterium, assembly GCA_030638385.1. Classification (GTDB taxonomy): domain Bacteria; phylum Cloacimonadota; class Cloacimonadia; order Cloacimonadales; family TCS61; genus DAOWES01. Next base: position 6,726 of record DAOWES010000108.1, read on the forward strand.
GTTAAAAAAAAGGGAAATAATGAGAAAATTTGTAATAATAATAATGATATTTATAGCTACCAATGCGATAGCATTTAATACATCCGGTAGGATTCTTGATATGAACGGAAAACCTATCGCCGATGTGATTGTTTCGGTGAATGATTATGCTGTGGTTACTGATATAGATGGTATTTATCATCTTAGTAAAATCAAGAAAGATGATCTGATTTTTTATCATAAGATTGGCTATCAAGATAAATATTTACACCCGACAAATCATTTCAGACAGATAGTTTTGGAAAAAAAAATGGTGGAAGTTGAAGGCTATAGTGTAATAGAAAATCATCATGAACATGTGAGTTTGAAAAGTTCTGATAAGCTGGTTATTTCTACCGAGAATAGACAGGTGAACGATGCTGCTGAGTTATTGAAAGGTTATGCCGGCATCAAGATTAAAGGTTCCGAATTGTTGGGGAATAAGCGAACAATATCTTTGAGTGGAAATAAAAGTAAACATACTTTGATTATGCTTGATGGCATTGCGCTAAATATGAATGGCCAAGATTTTGATATCTCCACAATTCCAAGTGGCATTATCGATAAAATTGAAATTATACGAAATAATGCCGGAGCAATTGGAGGAGCCGGTGCAATTGGCGGAATTGTTAATATTATTACAAAGAGAAAATTAGATTATGTCGCAGATAAAGGTAAAAGATTATTTATCACAGCAAAATCTTCTGTAGATATGGGATCTTTTTCCCTAAAAAAAATGAAAGCTCAATTGTCTGTTTCCACGCCTGCTGTTCAGTCAATAATGATGTATGGCAAAAGCTCAGCTGAAAATGACTTCACTTACTATAACTTAACTACTAAGAACCAGGAAATTAGGAAAAATAATGGTTCCGAAATTGTCGATGCTAGTATTATGCTGAATACGCATTATAAAGATTTGAACGCTAAATACAATCTGATATACCAAGATTATTATAAAGAATTACCGGGCAGAATAGGTACTTTGACTATCTTTGATAAATGCAATAAAACAGGTATTAGTTCCAAACAATATATTGATCTCACCTATAAATACAAAGCTTTTGTTTTTCAAACAGATCTCTATTTGAACAATGAAGAATCAACTTATGATAATAGTAAATCCACTATACCGGGCGAGGTGAGTGATACCGATTTTTCAAAACAGGGTGCTAAAATTTCTGTTTCATACAACAAACTTAACTTTCTATTATGGCAAATCGGAAGTGAATATAATCTACAAAAATTCAAGTATCATCCTCATAGTAGCTCGATTTTTGATCCGGGCATTAATAAGGCTATGGAAAACTATGCTGTCTTCAATTCAATGCAAATGCAGTGGGATTTTTGTCCTGTGGAGTATCAGCTTGCATTTAATGCTCGCTATGATATGCCGCAACGTAGTGATGAAGTAGGTTTTTCTGCCCAAGCAAGTTATCGTGCAGATAGTAAAATTGTGTATCAAAATTGGTTTGATCTGATTTTAGGTGGAGGTTTTGGTGATAGCTATCAGCTTCCTTCATTTTATGATTTACATTGGAAAGATGGCAGTCAGGCAATCGGAGATCCGAATTTACTTCCGGAAAATTCTAGGGGATGGAATCTCTATTACAAATTTAAAATTGCTAAATCTTTTTTTAAGGTAAGTTGCAATTTTAACGAAGTTAATAACCTCATTCACTGGTATCGTTCCAGGTATCATTGGAAACCGGGAAATATTGGTAAAGTTGAAATTAGTAATTATGAGATTCAATCTGAAATTGAAATGTTTGATTGGATATTGGCAAGCTTCTCCTGGCAAAGAACTTTTGCGTATGATAAATCATTTACCGATGATGGTCTAAAATCGGATCATTATGGTAATAACATTACTTACACTCCACGCTCACAAACAGAAGTAGCTTTGATAGCTACAATTAATAATTTCGAATTTAACATAAACTATTCGCGAACAGGTAAACAATGGAGTACTAAAGATAATTTACGGGCACCTATGGATGCGTATCAATTGGTAGGCAGTAAAATAAGTTATAGATATGAAAAGGAAAAGTGGTTAATGACTGTTTTTGGGGGAGGTAATAATATCTTAAATGAAGAATATGAAGTAACTAGCAAGACTCCAAAGCCAGGAGAAAATTGGTTTTCGGGAGTTGATCTTGAACTTAAATTCTAATAAATGAGATAATGATATTTCGCCTATTTTGAAGTAGGACGAAAAAATATAAAAAAGAATTCTTTAACTTTAAGAATGGTAAGTTGAAGGAATTTTCCAAAAAAAAAAGATATAGGAGAAAAAAAATGGAAAGAAAAAAGAGAAGTTTACTATTATGCTTATTGTTATTTAGCATTGCATTATTCGGGGGAAATGCATATGTTGTAAATTCCGCGTCTCAAACATTATCTAAGATTAACTTAGAAAGCGGAGTGGTTGATAACAAATTTGTCACACTGGGGCAATATGAAGGCAGTGCACCAAACAAAATCGCGATTGTTGATAATTTTGCATTAGTGGTAGTTACGTATGAAAACTGTGTACAAAAAATCAATCTTACAACAGGAGAAACTGTTTGTTACATCTCATTGGGTGATAGTTCATTTCCAAATGATATCATTGTTGAAGGTGCTTTTGCCTTTGTAACCGGAAATAAAAGTTGTAAGCTCTACAAAATCAATATTAGTGATAATACGGTAGTGGGATCGGTAGATGTTGGTCTTGCACCACAGGGATTGAAAGTAGTTAATGGCAATGTTTGGGTGCTAAATACCGGCTTTGTTAGTAGTGGTGTATATGAAACAGGAACAGTTTCTGTTGTAGATCCGGCCGATATGACTGTTTTGCAAACAATTGAAACTTCATTGAATCCGGCAAATATGGTTCAGGTAAATGAAAACGTATATGTTGTTTGTACCGGTGATTACGGTAGTGAATTGGGTAAAATATCTGTAATAAAAACTCCGGAAAATACTGTGACAGAGACTATTGAAATTGGTGGAACTCCTGCTTCAATTGTTTGTGTAAATAATAAATTCTATCTGGGAAATTCATGGCCGGCAGGAGTTTATGTGTATGATTTTATAAATGCAACTATTGAATCTACACCGGAAGATAAAGTTTTTAAGGGTGGAAACTTTTTGGAAATGGGTGATGAATATTTAGCAGTAATCGATGGTGGTGATTATGTACAAAATTCATCTGTATATTTGTATGACCTTACAGATAATAGCTTAGTGGCAGAATATGAACTTGGTGTGGGAGCTGTACATATAAAATTTGATAGCGACTTTTCCGATGCAGATGAAGATATCATCGTAAATACATTTAAGTTACAAAATTATCCCAATCCGTTCAATCCAACAACTACGATTCAGTTTAGCGTGGGACAAAACCAACAATATGAACAAATGGATGTTGAGATTTACAATGTAAAAGGACAAAAAATTAAAAGCATCGCTTGTAATTCTAAATCCAACGAAGGTAGAAATTCTGTTACTTGGAATGGAAAAGATAATAGC
>DAOWES010000134.1 GCA_030638385.1 Candidatus Cloacimonadota bacterium
AAGCTCCAATTTGTTTGATTTTATTTATATCCATGTTATAAACAAAAAACTTGACGAAACTTTGTCAAGATCAAGAAGATAAAAATTGTAAAAAAAAACCACGGGGGTTCCGTTATGAAAAGAAAAATTATTATTGGTTGTTTATTTATGATGATCGTATCATCAGTGCTGGCAATTCCCTATGCTTCGATGGGGAATATTAACATTCCAGATGCCTACGTGCTTCCACATAAAATGATAGATGTGGGGTATACAAACTTTTTTGTAAATGATGGCATTTCGGGTGCAGGTGAATCTTATGAAGGTTATGATTTTGCCACAATTACAAGATTCGGTTTGCTTAATAAAGCTGAAGTTGGAATTGTGTATACTAGTTACGGTCATGTTTATGCAAATGCTAAATTAAGATTAATTAGTGAGACTGAAACGTTACCTGGTATTGCAATGGGTGTTGTGAATCTATTCTCAGGTATTAATGAGGAAGATTTGAAAGATCAAGATTTCCCACAGCCAAGAGAATTGTTGTCAAATTCTCCTTTTGTTTCGATAAGTAAATCAATTGTGTTAGTAACAGGAATTTCTGGTTTAAACTATCTTGAAACAACTTTTCACGGAGGAATTGGTGGAAGAAAATTCCAGGGAACAGGAAAAACTGTTAAGAAATTTTCTGGTTTATTTTTTGGAATAGATATTAGACCTTCAAGATATTTTGGAGTTGATGCTGAATTTGATTCTCAAAACATTAATCTTGGAGTTAATGGATACGTGAAGAATCTTACATTCAGATTAGGGATTTATGAGTTAGAGAGTTTTGCCGGTTTAAATGATAATGGTACAAGAATTGCCTTGAATCTGGGCTATACTTTTGACCAATTCTCTGACCTAAAAGCTGCAGAAAAAAGAAAGTCAGTAAAAATTACACAAAGCCAAAAGAATTACCAAGGTGATACGAGACCACGTGATTCTTATCAGCAGATGACTCCTACTGATAATCCATTAATGGAAGAACTTGAGCAAATTAGAAAAAGAAGAGAACAAGCTGAAAAAGAATTGGAAGAGATAAGAAAATTACTACAGGATTAATTCCCAAAAAGGTAGAACCATCTTATGAAAAGAATCGTTATCATATTTATTCTGTTTTCTTTTACAATTTTATTGATTGCTCAACAGAGTAATTTGCTAGAGCTTGCTAAAAGAGAATCTTCAGAGTTGCGCTTACTCGAAGAGGAAATTAGTTATTTTAGAAACCTTCTTATCCAGAAAGAAGAAATACAAAAATTATACAAAGAGAATAATTTGTATTCTATAAAGAAATCTTTCAAAAAAAATACAGCTAAATTGGATGTTCTATTTGAAAATGAATTAGCAAAAGCAATCAATCATAGAATAACAGAGCTAGATGTAATTTTTAGTGATATTGAAGAATTACAAGATCAACTGTTATATTATCATTCTAAATATGCTCGTTTAATTGGTAACACAGGCAAAAGCCAGGAATTACTTGAGCTAATATTAGAAAAATATCCGAGAACATCTCTTTATAATGATATTTTATTGTCATTGGGAGATGTTTATGTTTATGATGGGCAAGACCAACGATATATTGATCTTTACCAGAACTTTTCTGGAGAAATAAGTGCAAATAAAAAATATATCTTGGCGCAAGCGTATTACAATCTTGGAGAACTAGAAAAAGCTGAAGATTTATTTATGAGATTATCATATAAACCTGATTATGCGCTTAGGTCAAAGGCAATGCTTGCATTGATCTCATATCAAACAAAAGGCGTTGAAGGTGCTTTGGTAAACTTTCTTGCATTGCGTAATGAAATAAATCCCAATACCCAAGATTATGATTTTATCATCTTGTCCATTGCGAGGATTTATGAGGAATTGGGGGATGTTGAAAGATCTTTGGCTCATTATAACCTCTATGATGACATGAATAAGTTAGCGATTGATGATGAAATTCTTTTTGAATTAGGAAATGCAAACAATAATGCTCAAAATTTTGGGAGAGCTATTTTTTATTTTAATGAAATAATTAAGAAGACCCCCAAGAGTGAATTTTTTGTTGCGGCAAAATTCCACATAGCTTCAGCTGAACAGAATCGAGGATCTTTCAATGTAGCAGAGGATAATCTTTCTGAAATAATTTCTCATAATGAATTGGCGATGAATATAATGAATAAAAAGTATTCTCTTCTGGATAAATATAGAGTAAAACTTGCTGAGATGCATCGTAACGATATTTCAGATTCGAAGAGAGCTAAGCTTAAGGAAGAGTTATCTAAGATTGATGGTGCTTTGCAAAAAACTAACGGGATTATTCGCTCTCTTTATGTGAATTTAGATAAAAAATCTATTAACACTTTGGAAATAATCGAAGAAGAGTATAAGTCTTATGTTTCAACTTTGGCAAAGATGTCTGTACTAATAAAATTAAGTAATTATATCCCGAACAAAAAGATTGCAGATATTATCAATAAATCAATTTCCGGAAATGATTCCACTGAGATCTCTTTAGAAATTATTAGACTTTTAGGTCATCGTTCTTCCTTTACTAATGAAGAATATTCATTGGCAAGACGTCTTGCTTACGAAAAAATTATGGAAAAAGAAATTCTAAATACTTGGGAAGAAGTTGAACAATTAGCTATTGCCAACGAGAAAGATATAATTCTTTCTAAAATCAAACTTTCGAAATCTTTAATAAAAGATAACCTGCGAGCTATCGATATTATCGCAGAATATTTGCTTTCAGGTACACCTAATGATGAATTTAAAACTGTAATTGATAATGAAATTGATGCAATTGCCAAAAACAGAGAAGATCTAAAGAAGCTTCGTAAACAAGTTATAAGAAACTTTAACAAAAAAATTGCCTTAAAATTAGATAAAAAGAGACAGATGATGAGTGATGAATTTGCTGAGATTAAGGGACTTTATAATAAAGCATTTGGTGAAGTGATGACCCAAATAGGAGCTGATAAAGAAAATCATGAATTAACCTACCTTGATCTACTGTTTAAGCAAACTCAGATTAATGATGAAGATTACAACGAATATCAGGAAAAAATCAGAAATGAACAATAGTAAATATTTTGTATTGATCACATCTCTTTTGTTAATCTTCTCGGTAAATATTTTTGCTGTAGATATTGAAGCAGAAATACAAGAAAAATATCAAAAGAAGTTATCTTATAAGCTGGATGTTTATAATAGGACATTACAATTTATCAAAGATAATCCCAACTCCCATGGCCTAGCAACATTATATTATAATCTTGCTGAAATGAGTACAGAAATTAACGTTAATGATCCTAAACTTAGTGTGGAATATTTTCAGAATGTTCTTAAATATGATTCAGAGTTTGATAAAAAAGATGCAGTTCTTTACAATCTTGGCTACTATTCCACTGAAAGTCAAATAGGCAAAAGAGATATCTCAAGACAGAATAATATCGATTTGGCAATTAATTGGCCAGATTCATTAAGAGTTAATGAAGAAAATCTTAATTTAGCGATTGATTCATATGAAACAATAAGAAGAGAATTCCCTAATTCTGCTTATTTTAGTGAAGCAACATATCGTTTAGGAAATCTATATTTTGAGATAGCAATTGATGCACGAATTCCAAGAGAATATTTCGATAAAGCGATTTCATATTATGATGACTTGGCTAATAAAGAAGATGACCCTCTTCAATATCATGGAATATTCCAAAGAGGTTGGGCATATTTTGCCAGCGCAAGATTTGAAGAAGCAATTGAACAATTTACTACAGTATTGCAGATTATTGAAGCCGATTCGGCTGATACTTTTAAAGCTTTTTTTGAAGCTGATGCTGTGGAAAATATAGCCTACAGTCTTATTGAATACGATGGAACTGATTTTGAAAAATATTCTCACGCTGCCGCAAAAGCAGTGAATATTTTCCAAAATTATGTTAATGATGAATATGTGAAAGATATTATCTTTAATGCTGTTGATCTTAAACTATTATATAATGCTCCAATGCAAGC
>DAOWES010000155.1 GCA_030638385.1 Candidatus Cloacimonadota bacterium
ATCCAAAGGCCGGTAAACCTCTGGAGGAAAGACGAGAACACTTTTTGGGGTAACCTATTTTTTCACCACGAAATCCCTAAGGCACGAAGTTCCCTAAAATATAATTTTGTATCTGTCTAAATTACAATTACATATCTTCTTTGTGTTCTTAGTGTTTTCGGGTCTTTGTGGTAACCTCTTTCCCCATCTCGTCACATTTACCTGCCAGCCAAAGGCTGGTAAACCTTTGGCATGGTTGAGATGTTCTCTCACGCTGCTCCCTCGAAATATCTATTTTGGATTGATGAAATAAGGCATCCTTCGTCTCCGCTCTGGATGACAAATGTTTTCCATTTTATCTCGCCTCGTTTCTCTCTTCTTTGTGTTCTTCGTGCCTTCGGGCCTTTGTGGTAACCTCTTTCTCATCTCGTCTCATTGAAATTTACCGGCCTCTGGATGGCACTCTCTCACATTGTTCTCATGAAATGTCTATTTTGGATTGATGAAATGAGACCCTTTCCCGATAGATCGGGACTCTGGGTGACAATGTTCAGGTACTTCTAAACATTTGACAGATTTTATCATAAGAAATTATAAACAAATCGAACGGTCGCTATGAAAAAGAGGGTAGTTGCGTGGATGCCAAAGAAATAAATTTACAGGAGAAATCTCTTAAATTGGCAGAAAATTTTTGGAATAAAATTAAGAAACAAAATAAGTAACAGATAAAAAAAAGATAATCAAGTAGGAGGGTAAATGAAAAAGTTTTTACTGATATCGTTTTTATTGGTTAGTAGCTTTCTTTCATCGAAAGAGCTAGATTTGAAATCGAGTATAAATATGGCACTGCAGAATAATTTAGAAATTTCTGCAGAAGAAAATGCGCTGAAATCATCACAATGGGGAAAGGTAAATGCACTAACAAATTTCTTACCACAAGTTGCCTTCAATTCCACCACAGTTCATATTGATGACGATACTTTTGACGCGTCACAGGAAGTGATACAAATTCCCGTTTTAGATGGAACAACAGGTATGCCCAATGGCAATTATATACCATTTTCCGGCGGAGCAATGGGAGGTGGGATTTATCAGACTTTAATCCAAAATAAGTTAACAATTTCTCAACCGATTTTCAATGGTGGTAAGGTGATTTTGGCATATCAAATGGCAAAGAAAGCAACAGAGCTTTCCAATTTGAAATTGGCAGATAAGGTTAATGACATTGTCTATCGAGTTGCTTTTACTCATTTTGGGATATTAAAATTGAACGAGTTGAAAGGCGTTTATGAAGCAAAAGTTTCTGCCGATGAAGCACACTTAGCTGTAGCCATAAATCAATATAACGCCGGTATTGTTATGCAAAATGAAGTTTTGCGTTGGAGGGTAGAGCTTTCAAAAGCAAAAATCGAATTGGATGAAATTGAAAATAGCATTACGATAGCTCTTGATAATTGGCGAAATTTACTTGGTGCAGAAACCGATATTTTTCCAAGTGAAATTGATATAACTAAATTTGATGAAAAAATCTTAGAAATTTCAGAGTTGGGAAATATGGCAGATTATACAGAAAAATTCTTATCTGAAGTTACGCAAAATAATCCCAATATCAAATGTTTGGCTATTTCAACTGCAATAGTTCAAAAACAATATACAATGACAAAAGGCGAGTTTTTGCCCAGCCTGAATCTTCAATATTCATACCAGCTTGAAAATGATGATAAATTTGATTTTAAGGGTGATGATAATTGGAATATTGCGGCAGTGGTATCTATGCCAATATTCACAAGTGGGAAAAATTATTCAAATGCGAAGCGAGCAAAATATGAGGTGAAAAAAGCCAAAGTAAATGCCCAAGCAACAGAAGATAGTATAATTTTAGCTGCGAAAAACAGTTTGATGATGATGATCACTAGTGCCAAAAAAGTGCATAATAGTAAGATTTCGCTAGATTTGGTGGAAGAAAATTTCAAAGTTATCAATAAAATGTATGAGCAGGGAATGGTGAAAGGGGATGATCTTTTGGATGCAGAGACAATGCGTACAGCTAGCAAGTTGGAGCTTGTAAGTGCATATTACGATTTTATTTTAGCAAATTATGAACTAAGAAAATGGACTAATAATTAGGGTGGAGGCTGATAATGAAAAAAAATATAATTCTAATAATAATGTTAGCATTGCTAGTGTGGGGATGTGGGAAAGCTGAAGAAGAGAAACAAATAGAGATCAAAAAGCAAGCAAGCCGCGAAGTTAAAGCGGAAAAAGCAGTGCAAAAAGAGTTATTTTCTCATCTTGAATATTGCGGAAGATTAGAAGCTGAAAGCGTGGTTAATATATCTCCGGCTATGTCATCCAAAATTGAAGAGTTAAAAGTTTCTGAAGGTTCTCATGTGAAAAAAGGTCAATTACTGGCAATATTGGATGATAGCCAATTAGCTCAAACAGAAACACAATTTGCAAATTTGAAAAAAAATTATCAAAGAATGATTAATCTGCGTGAAACCGGTTCAATCGACGAAAGAAGTTTTGAAGAAGTAGAAACAGCCTATTTGACGATGAAAGAATCATTGGATTTTATGCGTGAAAATACAAGAATTACCGCTCCTGTAAATGGAGTAATCAGTAAGCTTACAGTTAAAGAAGGAGAAATGTTCAATTCTATGATGAATCCATTTTTTCTTCGCATGCTGAATCTTGAAAAAATGTTGGTTAAAGTAAATCTTTCCGATATGGATATGCTGCAAGTAGCTGTTGGACAAAGAGTTCAAGTAAGTGTCGATAAGTTCGAAACGATTTATGAAGGAAAAGTAGCTTATATCTCTCCGGAAGCAGATTTGAGGAGCGGAACTTTTGAGTGTGGAATTAAGCTAGATAACATCAATCAGGAGCTTAAGCACAATCAATTTGCCAGAGTAAGGATCGTATTGGAAAATTCAAAAAATGCGATAGTAATCCCAGGTAAGGCCGTTCTTGAGAATAGTACGGTTTATGTGGTAAAAGATGGAAAAGCAGAATTGAGAAAAGTGAAGCTAGGCATCAAAAGCGAAAAAGAACAAGAGATCTTGTCCGGTGTGGATTTGGGAGAGATGGTTATTGTTATAGGCGTAGTTGGTCTTCGCAATGGAGATCCTGTAAGTGTAATAAAATAGGGGTTGTTATGAAACTATCAGAATTTTCGGTACATAGAAGAATTACAGTGCTCATGCTTACAATTTTGATATTAATTGTGGGCGGAATGGCATTTACAAAATTGGGGTTAGAGATATTCCCGGATATGGATTATCCGGTAATTAGTGTTATCACAAGTTATCCCGGGGCATCATCGGAAGATGTGGAAGAAGCAATTACAAAACCAATCGAATCAGCAATTGCTGCCGTGAAGGATATTAAGAATATCAAATCGCAAAGTTCAGAAAATGTTTCGATGATTTCAGTGGAATTTAACTGGGGTACGAATCTGGATTTTGCAGCGCAAGATTTACGTGATATGATTGATCAAATCACAGATTATCTACCGGAAGATGTTTCACGTCCATTGGTTATGAAATTTAATCTTTCCCAAATGCCAATATTGATGTATGGAATTACCGGCGGTGAAAGTAGTTATCAATTACGTGAAATGTTGGATGAACAGATATCGAGTAAATTGAAAATGATGAAAGGTGTAGCTTCGGTGCTTATTATGGGTGGTGATGAGCTGGAGAAACAAATCATCGTCGATAAGGCAAAACTAGAGTATTATAATCTATCTATCGATGAAATATTGCAAGTAGTAGCAATGGGCAATATAAATAAAGCTGCCGGTCATATTGCCGAAGGCAAGAAAGAGTTTTTGCTTAGAACTGTAGCCCAATATAGTTCTTTGGAAGAGATCAATAATCTTCCTATCAAACTTACCAGTAGTGGTAAGCTGATATATCTAAAGGATATAGCTGTTGTGCAAGATGGATTCAAAGAGAAACGCTATAATATTAGAACAAATAGAAAGCCTACTGCGATGATGATGGTTTCGAAAGAATCCGGCACAAATACACTCATTGTTAGTGCTGCTATCAAAGAAAAAATCAAAGAGATCGAAGCAGACTTTAATTATACTATCCAATTTAATGAAATTATGGATATGGGCTTACCAATTTCAAAAGTTACTCAAGGTGCTGCTTTAAACTTGATTGTTGGTGGTATGTTGGCAATTGGCGTGATGTTTCTTTTTCTTAGAAATTGGCGTCCTACTTTGGCTATCTCTTTGGCAATTCCTATTTCTGTGGTTGCTACATTTGTTGCTATTTATATTGCTGGGTTCACTTTAAATATTATGACTATTGGTGGCTTGGCTTTAGGTGTGGGAATGTTAGTGGATAATTCTATTGTGGTTATTGAAAATATCTATCGAAACATTGAAATGGGAAAATCTCGTATGCAAGCCGCAATTGTAGGTACCAACCAGGTTGCCATGGCTATTACTGCCTCTACGCTAACAACTATTGCAGTGTTCTTTCCAATGCTATTTGCAGAAGGCATTACCGGTGTGTTAGTGCGAGGACTTACACTAACTGTATCTTTTTCGCTCTTTGCTAGTTTATTTGTTTCTCTCACAATTGTGCCGGCAATCGCGTCGATATTATTCAAGCACAACAGAACCTTTGAAGAACGGGAAAAAGGATTTTTTGGTAAACTCAAAAATCGTTACGGAAAATTTTTGGAATGGGTGCTGGTAAATAGGGGTAAAACTCTTTTGACCGTTTTTATTTTGCTCATTACCTCTTTTGCTCTAATTCCATTCATTGGAACTGAATTTATGCCTCAACAAGATATTCCATTTATGAGTTTAAAAATAACTATGCCGGTAGGAACAACATTAGAGGAAACAGATCAGGTTGTAAGCCAATTTGAAAAAATATTCATGGAGCTTGATGATGTGAAAAATGTGATGTCTTTAGTTGGTCCAATGTCAGATTCACAAGCTCAAGCAGATCCAACCAATCCGCAAGGAGTTAATGAAGCTCAAATTTTTGGAAGATTAAAACAGATAAAAGATCGTCAGTTAAGCTATGAAGAGATACAAGATTATATTCGCGCAAGATTAACGAAGGCAGAAGGGGCAGAGTTCAATTTCCTAACCAGAGAAGAGATGATGGGACAAGGTGCTTCTAAACCTTTGGAAATAGATATTTTTGGGAATGATTTGGAAAAGTTAAAAATATATGCTTCTCGTATTGAAGCCAGAATGCAAAAAGTTGAGCATATTTCTGATGTAGAAAATTCTCTAAAAATAGGGAAACCTGAAACTCATATTATCATTGATAAAGAAAAAGCATTTAGCTATGGCTTAACCTCCATGCAAATTGCTTCGACTATCAAAACATCAACGATAGGTTCTTTGGCCGGAATTTTCCGCTCATCCGGTAAGGAGATAGATATTCGGGTTCGTTTGAATGAAGAGAGCAGAGATAGTTTTAAAGATATTGAGCGCATTACTATTGCTTCGCCACTTGGTTTTTCTGTTCCCTTGAATCAAATTGCCCACTTGGAAAATTCAACCGGTCCGCGAACTATTAGCCACGAACATCAAACCAGAAAGGTCACAATTACTGCTAATATCTCGGGGACAAAAGATTTGGGTGGTGTTGTGAAAAATGCCCGGGAAGAGATTGCTGATATCTTAGCTGAGATGCCGGCAGATTATTTTGTGGAATTTAGTGGTTCCTACCAAGATATGCAGGAAGGGTTCAAAACTTTGGCGCTAGCCTTGGTTTTGGCTGTGTTCTTGGTTTACATTGTGATGGCTTCTCAGTTTGAATCTGTGCGACAACCATTTATTGTGATGTTTACGATTCCGCTGGGTATTATTGGGATTTTGCTAATGTTAAGCTTAACAGGTACAACTCTTTCAATAGCAAGCTTTGTGGGTGGTATTGTGCTTTCCGGAATTGTTGTGAATAATGGGATTGTACTCGTGGATCATATGAACCAATTAAGAATGGGCGGAATGGCAAAATTTGAAGCCATTGTGCAAGCGGGAAAAGATAGATTGCGCCCTGTATTAATAACAGCCAGTACAACCATTTTGGGTATGTTGCCAATGGCTCTCAGTACTCAGGAAGGATCTGAACTGAAATCTCCAATGGCACTTACAGTGATCGGCGGGCTTATTAGTGCCACTTTTTTCACCTTGATAATTATTCCGGCGATATATAGCCTCATTGCCAAAAAAATATATGTAAGAAAAGATTCTATGCCGGAATAAAAGAAGGCGACAAGTACTTCTGAATTGAATTGTTGTGCCCGGATCGCAAGCAGCTCCAGGCCATAACCAAAAAAGGGTGATAATTTACATTATCACCCTTTCAATATTTTATTTATTTATTTATTTATAGAATTCCCGAATCTTCTCAATGACAAAGTCTTGATGTTCCCGCGGAATTTCTGAATAAACTGGAATCGAAATTACCCTCTTCACAGTTTCTTCTGCAATTGGGAAATCACCTTCTTTATAGCCTAGTTTAGCAAAGCACTCTTGAAGGTGAAGCGGCATTGGATAATAAATTGCGCATCCAATATCATTTGCTTGCAAATGTTCCAGCAACCTATCTCTATCTTGAGCTATAAGGGTAAATTGATTGAAAATTGACTTAGCTTTTTCATTAATAAACGGCATCTGAATTTCAGCGATGTTTTTCATCATCTCATAATAATATTCAGCATTTTTACGTCTTGCATCACTCCAAGCATCAAGGTGAGGAAGTTTGATCTTTAATACAGCTGCTTGTATTGTATCGAGGCGACTATTCAGACCTATCCACTTGTGATAATATTTGGGATTTTCACCATGAACACGCAGCTGTTTTAATTTTGCTGCCAGCTCGCTATCATTACTCAGACACATGCCTCCATCACCCATACAACCCAGGTTTTTACTTGGAAAAAAACTAAGTGTTCCGATATCGGCGATAGTTCCGGCTACTTTGCCATCATATTCAGCTCCAATTCCTTGGGCATTATCTTCAATTACTTTAAGATTATGCTTCTTGGCAATTTGCATTATCTTATCCATTTCTGCCGGCTGACCAAACAGATGAACAACGATAATAGCTTTTGTTTTTGGTGTAATTGCTGCTTCGATTTTATCAGGATCGATATTAAAAGTATCTGCTTTAATATCGACAAATACTGTTTTTGCACCAACTCGATCGATAGAGCTAGCTGTGGCAAAAAAAGTAAATGGCGTAGTAATAACTTCATCATCTCCCGCAATATCCAACGCTTTTAAGGCCAAAACTAAAGCATCTGTTCCAGAAGCACAACCAATGGCATAATCACAACGGCAATAATCTGCTACCATATCTTCAAATTCTTTTACTTGAGGGCCCAAAATATATTGATGCGATTCCATTATTTTGGCGATCTCATTTTTTATATCTCCTCTTAGAGAAGCGTACTGTGCATCTAAATCTAATAAATTTACTTTCATCAATTCACCTATTTCTCAAAGTATTGGATAATTCTTTCTAAGATTTTATCGAGGTTATGTTTTGGCTTGTAACCGATAAATTCGCCAATTTTTGTAAGATCCGGTTTACGATGTTTCATATCTTCGAAACCCTCTTCAAAAGCATCTTCATACTTAACATATTCAATCTTAGATTTAGAAGAAGTCATCTTCATTATTTTCTTCGCTAACTCTTCGATAGTAATTGGGGTATCGTTTCCAATATTAAAAATCTGACCTTCACACTTTTTATCGTTCATCAGCTTGATCATTCCATCAGTAACATCACAAACATCGCCAAAACAGCGTGATTGTTTACCATCACCAAAAATTGTAATGGGATGATCCAAAAGTGCAGATTTAACAAATTTTGGAATCACCATTCCATATTGGCCTGTCTGACGTGGCCCAACAGTATTGAAACAACGCACAATAACAACCGGAAGTTTCTTCTCACGATAATAGGCTAAAGATAAAAATTCATCCACAGCTTTGGCACAACTATAACTCCAGCGACTTATGCTGGTAGACCCCAAAAGCCTATCTGCATCTTCTTTGAAAGGAATGGCATCACTTTTGCCATAAATCTCACTCGTGGAAGCTACTAAGACTTTTTTCTTGTATTTGTTGGCAAATTCCAAAACATTTTCAGTACCGGATATATTTGTTTTAAGTGAAAGTAGAGGATTATCAATAATGTATTTCACTCCCACCGCTGCCGCTAAGTGGTAAATTTGATCGCACTCTTTAATTAGTGCCTCGAGCACATCTTGATTCAGAATAGAATCAATAGTGTCGCTAAAATTTGGATTATCCATAAGATGTTTGATATTTTCTAAACTTCCTGTAGAAAGGTTATCGATTATAGAAACTTTGTGCCCTGCTTGAAGTAATTTTTCACTCAAATGAGAGCCGATAAATCCTGCTCCACCTGTTATTAATATTTTCATTTTATCTCCTGTTTAAACTGCTTAATTACCCATTAGCCCTTTGACCACAACAATTGATGTTGCTAAGCCTGAAACAAAAGCAACTGTCTCTTTTATATATGGCCAATAGTAAGAAAATCTCTCGTGTCTGGGAACGTAGATCGTATCACCGGCATAAATTTTAGTCTTTTTATTTGGCTTAATCCATTCGCCACTATCTCCACGAATAATGCGAATTTTTGATTCATTAGCACGCTTAATAGCCCCACCGGCTTGTTCAATGTAATATTGATAATCTTTTCCAGCTTCAAAACTGAATAAGCCTGGAGTGTTTACTTCTCCATTTACCGATACTACCGAAGATTTTGCTACAATAAAAATGCGATCTTTATCTTTTAGAATCACATCATTTTTTTGAGAATAAATTGCTTCAAAATTTTCTGTAATAATATTTCTATTTTCTGTTACCATTTGACAATAATAACGATATTCTGCAGTAGATTGGTCAAACGCAGGGGTTTTTCTTAAATTATTATATTCTGCGCGAGTAACATCTTCTGTACTGATACGGAATAGGTAAGATTTTTTCAAGTCTGCTTGTTCTGTAGGCCCACCACACTTTTTTAAAACTTCCAATAAAGTAGTTTTCCCCAATTCGATAGCATATTCCCCAGGATATTTCACTTCACCTTCGATAGAAATATATCTCTTATGATGATAATTTGGCATTTTACGGATATAAATGCGATCATCATTTTGGAGGATAATATTATCTTCCAAACTTGGATTTTTCATAATATCTGAAGCAGAAAATTTAATAGATTTGATTTCACCAGATTCAGCATCAAATCTTACAACTTCACAATTATTTGAATCAACTCCATTTTCCAAACCATAAGCAAGTTGAATAATATCAGATATTTTTTCACCTTCCAAAAGTTCATAGCTTTCTTGTAATTTATTATTTTCCAAGCCCACAGCACCATAAAGATAAATTCTATTTTTCACTGTAGAAACAATAATTACATCGCCATCTTGGATATAAGGATTTTGTGAAAGATCTCCATTAACTAAATATTTTCTTAAATCGAAAGATATTTCTGTATCATCTCTTTTTAAGACAACTGTACGTAGAGAACGATTATGACTTATTTGGCTTGGAGTATTCAGAGTATCCTCGATTGTATTAGCAAGCTTTATCGCCATCGATATCCTAGTACTTGGGGACAACAAATATATACCCGGATTATTTACCGCACCAACCACATTTATCTGATAACCCATCACATCATTAGATGTTAATAGCTTCTCATAATCAAAAGCTGATATCGAGATGAATAATCCCATCATCATAATTAACAAAAATATTTTTCTCACATTTCCTCCAAAATTTATAGATAATATTTAGCTAACTATTACGGCTAAATACCACTTTTATTATTAATTTAGGAAAAAATCTACAGAGTATTGTTTTTGTCAAATGTTTCATAGTGAGTTTTAGTTTAGAATAATGATGAGTTGATAATGATAATATTTTATTAGCCACCAACTTAGTATGTAGCCTCATTAAAAAAGGTGAAGACGACAAAGTAGATTGTCGTCTTCGGAAAATATTTTTTTGTAAAACCTGAGTTCACTATAAAAACCCTAATCAAGTAAAAAGCCAGTGTAGATATCGTTTTGATCGAAATCGTTTTGCTACGAGTCGGCTTTGCTTTAGCAAAACGATCTCGATCAAAGCCGAATCTTAGATCAAATATGCTTTTAACTTTAGATAATGCCTTAAAATTAAATATTTTGCCTTTATTTTTCGTGATCATCCGTGTTAATTCGTGGACAAAGACTTTTTAAAGTGGATTCAAAACCTACTGCCAGAATTTTTTATCAAGATTTCGATATTGAACAGCTTCACTTATATGAGTTGAATTAATATTTTCACACCCATCAAGATCGGCGATTGTACGAGCTACCTTTAAAATACGCTCATAAGCTCGAGCCGAAAGACCTTTCTTATCCATCGCCATCTTCAATAACGTCTTACTCTCTTCATCCAAAACACAATGCTTACGAATCTGCTTGGGATTCATCTGGCTATTACTAAATATTTTCAGGTTTGAAAATCGATCTAATTGCACTTGTCTGGATCTATTTACACGAATTCTAATCTCTTTAGATTTCTCCCCGGTTGGCAAAGAGCTTAGCTCTTCATATTTCACCGAAGGAACTTCAATGTGGATATCGATTCTATCTAAAAGTGGCCCTGAAATACGAGAACGATAGCGCTGGATATTCACCATCGAACAGCTGCAAGAATGCCCTTCCGTTTCACTACCATAATATCCACAGGGGCAAGGATTCATGCTGGCAACCAGCATAAATTTGGCAGGAAATTCCAAACTCTGAATAGCACGTGAAATTGTTACAACCTCATCTTCCAAAGGCTGGCGTAGTACTTCCAAAACAGATTTTTTAAATTCGGCAAGTTCATCCAAAAAAAGCACTCCATTATGAGAAAGAGAAACTTCTCCCGGTTTTGGATAGCTACCACCACCGATAAGAGCCACATCGCTGATAGTATGATGTGGAGAGCGGAAAGGACGATCAAAAACAATGCCATCAGTATGGGAAGTATAACCGGCCACTGAATGAATTTTAGTTGTTTCCAGTGCTTCTTCCAAAGTTAAATCCGGCAAAATCGTGGAGATACGCCTTGCCATCATAGTTTTGCCCGAGCCGGGAGGCCCGATCATCAGCACATTATGCCCACCGGCACAAGCAACTTCCAAAGCGCGTTTCACGTGATATTGTCCTTTCACATCAAATAGATCAACCGGTGAATCATTTAGATGGGCAAAGATCTCCTTTTTATCTACTTTTAGAGGTTTAATCTCTTCGCGATCTTCCAAAAAAGCTATTGCCTGCCCCAATGTTTCCACAGGATAAACATTCAAATCATCGATAATTGCTGCCTCTTTTGCATTTTCCACAGGCAAAATAAGACCATCAAGCTTATCCTTCCATGCTGCCACTGCAATGGACAATACTCCCCGCACAGGACGTAAAATCCCATCTAAAGAAAGTTCTCCAATAAAGGCATATTTCTCGAATTTATCTGACTTTATCTGCTTTGTACCTTGCAAAAGTGCCAAGGCAGTAGGAAGATCTAAAGCGACTCCATCTTTCTTGATATCGGCCGGAGCCAAATTTACGGTGTAATTATGAGATTTGAAATTATAACCTGAATTCTTAATCGCAGAAGAAACTCGATCGCGACTCTCTTTTACGCTGTTTGATGGTAAGCCAACTATAGAAAACTTAAAAAGCCCTCCTTTCACATCTGCTTCCACAATTATCCGGGTTGCATCGATTCCTTGAATTGCATACGATATGCTCTTTCCAAACATTTGAAACTCTCCTTACTTTGCTATTACAACTGTTTCCTGTAATCTAATTACTCTATCATCTTCATTTGTTACTGCTTCCAATAATACCACATAAATCCCTATCGGCAAAATTTTCCCGACACTATCCCTACCATCAAAAATTATACTATTCTCACTTGAATAAAATTCCTGATCTATAATCTTGCGACGTAGTCTTCCTTTCAAATCATAAACTCTCATTGTACATTTGCTAATGATATCCGATAATTGGAAATTTATGATGGTGTGTTGTCCCAAATATGGAGAAAATGGATTGGGAGAAATTGAAATTTTCGAATCGACCGGTATAGATTCAATCCAGATTGAATTTTTTCTTCCCGGAGTGCATCTATCCACACACATATCCCAGTTAGAAGAATTTGTCATAAGATGTGGATTTACTCTTTCCAATGAAACTCCCTTAACTTCATTATTCCAGTTTGGATCAAAAGAAAATGCTTCGATCAAATTACCGGAAACATCTCCAAGTTCTAAATATTCTCCCGAATTTGAAAGTGATGTTAAATTACAAAAAATGGGAATCTCATCCAAATTATAATTTTCTTTTAAAAATAAAGAATCTTCAACGTTAGCTGTAATTAATAAATATTCGCAATTTTTATTCGGAACATAAAGCGTATCTTCATTAATTATCAGGTAGATTGTGGATAAGTTTTCTTGATATTGATTTATTTTAAGCTCAATCCATTCCGGTTCATCATTTTCCGGACTGTACATGATCTCATTTATCACAAAGGGCAAACTGTTATTATTATAAAACTTATAAGCAAAATTATTGGTTTGAACGTTATCTTCTTCAGCATAAAGTTCATAGGAAATTTCATAATAACCATTTGCCGGAAGAGTCGTTTCAAACTCCACAATTAAAGAATCCATAAGCTCAATCTGTTCCTCCAATATTACCTCATCATTATATTTGCACAAAAAATCGGCAGAATTAATCGGCTCTATTCCTTGATTGTAGATTAATAGCCTATGCGAAAGTCGATTTTGCTCAATCTTATATTCTAACACCTTTAACGCTAAATCTTTATTTGAGGGTAATAAACTATTGGCCAAAGTTGGCGTTGCTCCAAGTTCAGCAACAGAGTGCTGCCAAGTGATATTTTCATCTGAAAATGGATTTACTCGCTCGATAGAGACATCGGTTGGGCAAGCATGATCTTGATATTCTAAAGAATCGAAAACTGTGTGGAATTGATCGGAGAGAATAAGCTTGTCCCCTAAATTATTTAAGGCTGTCCAATTTTCCGGCTGAAAAACTTTTTCGGGCGAAAGAGATGGGAAACTATTTATTACCTGATTGGCATCATTGGCTACAATAAGATACTCTTGTGGATAAATGGTGCAAGAGAGAGAAACTTCTCCACCGGATTCATCTTTAAGCACAAAGTTATCCACATTATATACACACGACCCACGATTGAATATTTCCACCCATTCACTGGTTACACCGGAGTTCTTATAAAGTACTTCATTTATTACAATTGGAGATTTTCCCACTAAAAAAGCCGACTCATGTATGTTGTTCACCAAGTTATTGTCATTGTTCAACTTAACAGTCGCTCGAGTCAGGTAATATCCATCCTCAAACAAACCTAATTTATAATTGAATTGAATGGTCGTTTCAGCAGGAATTTCAGGTAATTCACATGCCACTAACTGGTTGCTATTTATAGCTATTTGGAACTCCGCTTCGAGGTTATCCACATGCTTTGTGGATAAGTTGCTTATTTGTGTGGATAGCCAGTGGATATCACCGATTTTATAGATATCTTGCGATACAATTTCTAAATCTATTGGATAAAAATTTGTTGTTCCGGGAGTAGAAAAATAGCTTTCAAACCAATCATTTTGAGAGTTATTGGAATCAATTCCATCAGAGAAGCGTGCTAATGAATTCCCCGAATTTACATTAATGGCAAAATGAGTAGCCGGGTCATAAATATCATCAGGAAGATTATTGGTGTTTGGTTGATCATATAAAACAGTATCGTAATAGCTGCCATCAGCAGATGAAATTCTAATGCCATCAGTTGCGTTACCGCCATTTTGAAAAGAGAGTGAAGTGTAAATATCGCAATTTTGCACCATTTCCTCACCAATAAGCAGGTGAGCTTGAGCCGGGATAATCAAATCTGAAAAAGTATAAATCACTTCAAATTCCTTGCCCGCACGCAATATTTGCCAATCGTTTAAATTAATGGAATTTGAACTTGGGTTATATAGCTCAAGCCATTCATAACCGCCATCTGCTCCATCGGGATTATAAAATATTTCATTGATGACAATATTTTGCGCCCCAAGCATCGATATAGTAAAAATAACTAACATTATTATTCTAACCATTGACTCCCCCTCAAATAGTTATATTAGAATATATTTTTTACTTTTCCGGTTCAGATTATGTCAATATTTAAAAATCTCGTTTATTATATCAGTTGGTATAATCGAAGCAGCTTTTCGCTTATCGGCCAGTTTTTCTGCTGTTTTTCCAAGTAAAAATGAGGCTGCCGATGCAGCTTGATAAATTGGTAATTTTTGACCCAAAAAGGAGATGAATATTCCGGCAAGAACATCTCCGCTGCCACCTGTGGCAAGTCCATCATTACCAGAAGTGTCAAAAATTAAATTTTGAGAATCAGCATAAATTGTAGTAGCAGATTTCAAGAGAATCGCACACCTATATTTTTGGATGAATTGATCAATATAGGCTAACGAATTATCATAAATTTGTTTGATCTCTACATTTTGTAAGCGCGCAAATTCACCCAAATGCGGCGTGATAATTATTTGTGGATTATCTAACATATTTTGCCAATTGTTTGCTGCGATAATATTAAGCGCATCTGCATCTAAAACTAATGGCTTCTTCCAATTTATTAGTACTGCCTTAACAATATCTCTCATAAAATCAGATTTCCCTATTCCCGGCCCCAAAAGCAAAACATCCTGCGTCTCAATTTCTTTTAGAAATTCTTTCACATCTGCCTGTATTGGCTTGGTCATCACTTCTATAAGCTGACACTCGAAAATTTGTTCCAAACCGGCTTGATGGAATAATGTGACAAGACCGGCACCCGCCCTGAGAGCAGCTGCTGATGCCATGATAGCAGCACCGGTTAATCCTTTTGAGCCTGCGATAATTCCAATCTTCCCATAATCTCCTTTGTGAAAATAGCTATTCCTTTGAGGATATTGTACCGATTCTTTAGTCAACAGTTTACCACGAGGAGGAAATTTAGTAAATAATTCGGCCGGTATGCCAATATCGATAATAAAGATCTCCCCACAAACCCTTTGGCCTTGGCCAATTAAAAGCCCCTGTTTTATTGCTGCCATTGTAAGTGTGTATTGGCAATTCACCGCTATTTCGGCCTGCCCGGAATCTGCATCTACTCCACTTGGAATATCGATGGCGATAGATAATTTTTGGGCATTATTGATATGTTTGATAACTTCAGCAGAAAATCCACGGACAATACCTTGCAAACCAATTCCCAAAATTGCATCAATTATTACGTGATAATTATCCAAAATTGGAAGTTCTACATTTGTGTCTGTTATTGGAATATTTAAATTTTGGCATTTTAGATAATTTTCTTTTGTTTCAGGAGTCATTTTATCGACCGAGCCCAAAAAATAAATCTCGCATTTATAATTCCATTCTGTAAGGTATCTTGCAATTACAAATCCATCTCCACCATTATTTCCACTTCCACAGAAAATTGCGATATTTGGACTGTTTGTAAGTTGGAACTTTAATGCTTTTAGAAGTTGCTTGATCTTTTTGCTACAGCCCAATCCGGCATTTTCCATCAACTCTTTTCCGGGAATATTATAGCTCTCGATTGTGTATTTATCTGCAAAAATCATCTCTTGGCGTGAGAGCACTAACTGCTTGGCATTGTTCATACTTTCCTCAATTTTACTTTGATTTTCTGGGAAGCACAATTTCAATGGTTGTGCCTTTATTAATTTCAGATTCTAAAACTTTAATTATGCCATTATGATACTTTTCTATAATTCTTTTGGCTAAACTTAAACCCAAACCCCAACCACGTTCTTTAGTCGTTACTCCGGGAAAGAAGATACTCTTGAACATTTTCTTGGGTAATCCTTTTCCGGTATCGCTAATTTGCACGTGAATTCTTTTTTTATGAATAAAAGAAGTTATCAAGATTTCTCCGGCAGTATTCGTAAGCGCATCAATACTGTTCCTAATTAAATTTTCCAATGTCCATTTGATTAAATCCGAATCGGCAATAATTTCAAGATCATCAATTTTGCTGATATATTTAATTTCGATTTTTTTAGAATAGTTGGGAAGTCTCTTTTGAAAATAATCGATTGTTTCTGAGATAATTTCGTCGAGATTAATTGGCTTCAATTTAATTGTCGAACCCACTTTTCCAAAGCGTGAAGCAACTTTATGCAGTCTGTCAATGTCAGTATTCATATCTTCTAACATCGCCAGCATCTCTTCATCATCATATTTATCTTTAATACGCATTGCTAAAAACTGATTCCACGCTTTTAAAGAAGATAGGGGAGTGCCAAATTGATGTGCTGTTTCTTTGGCCAATCCTACCCAAAGCATATTCCGGTCGTTTTTTTTCAAAATGGAAAGACCATAAACTCCTAATAAAATAAATATAATAACGATTAGCATTTCCAAATATGGCATTATCCGCAATCGCTTCATCGTATCCGATTCCCCATAGAAAAGATAACCGACCACTTCTTTAGAATCGATGTTGGGCTTCAGAACAATATAATTTCCTTTCGCTTCCATATTTTTATACATTTTCTGCAATTTCTGCTGATCTTCGAAAGTTAATTCATCATAAGATTTCTTTTCAATCTCACAATATTCCCAAGAAGATGGAGTTCTTAGACTATCGGCAATAATGATCGGATAATTAATTTTTGGCACAATATTTTGCATGAAATAGCTGAAAATAAATTGCTCTAAATTAACATCATCCGGTAATCCCAAAAACTTGGAATATAGATCCGGTACAACCTCCACATCCTTTTTCACTTGTTTCAACAATGAATTTGTGTAAAAAATAAACATGAAAAAAATCAGCAGACTTCCGCCAATATAATAAAGTTGTATAAACCTTCTTTGGTTACTGTTCTTTCTTTTTTGCTTCATCCCAAACCTCATCCAGCTCTTCTAATTTACATTCCCGCATATCTTTGTTTTCTCTCTTAAAATGCTCCTCTACATAAGAAAAACGAGTCTCAAATTTATTGATTGTTCCACGCAAAGCTGTTTCTGTATCAAAACCCAATTTTCTGGAAATATTCACGATTGAAAAGAGCATATCTCCCAACTCTTTTTCCATCTCAACTCTATCTTCTGCCCGGAATGCTTCATCAAATTCCAAAGTCTCTTCCTCTAATTTTTTTATCGCAGGATACACATCCTTCCAGTCAAAGCCAACTGAAGCCGCCTTCTCCTGCATTCTTTGCGCCACAATCAAGGCAGGCATATTTTTGGGAATTCCTTCCAAAACAGATTTCCTGGCAGATTTTTCCTGCAGCTTAATCTTTTCCCAATTTAATTTAACGCCCTCTACATCGGTTACCTCTCCATCACCAAAAATGTGAGGGTGACGTCTGATGAGCTTGCTATTTATCTTATCTAGTACAGACTGCATTGTGAAGCGGCTATTCTCTTCTGCCATTTGCACTTGCATCAACACATGAAGTATAATATCACCTAATTCTTCTTCCAAATTAACATAATCTTCTTCCTCGATTGCTTCGATACACTCATAAAGTTCTTCAATAAAATTTGGAATTAATGACTTTGGTGTTTGTTTAATATCCCAAGGACAACCTGTATTCGGGTGACGTAACTCTTCGATGATTTGTTTTAATTTATCAAATTCTTTCATAATTTTTCCTTTTCATATAAATAGTTTTTCTACGAGTCGGCTTTGCTTCAGCAAAACGATCTCGATCAAATTTTATACTTCTAACTTGAGATAATGTCTTAGAACAAATATTTTGGCTTTATTTTTCATCATCATCCGTATTAATTCGTGGACAAAGACTTTTTAAAGTGGAGTCAATCCGCTTCCCAGTCCTGTTTAATTTTTCTATTTATTAGCCAACGTCGAAGCACACCAATTAAAAAGATAAAAGGCAACACTGCCCAAATAATTCCGGTTGAAGCTAAAAGCAATTCTACCCGAAAATGCTTCTTCGAATATTGCTCAAAAAAATTGGAAAAGTCATCCGGCGTAAAGTAAAAACTGTTGATAAAGGCTTGTTGAAAATCGCCGGAATGGCTTACATTTTCCCAAAATTGATAAAATTTCAGCTTTTCATTTTTATGAATATATTTCACCGCTAAAGCTGATTTAGAGTAAAAAGACTCCCACTCAATTTGATTTTCGGGATACTTGCTTTGCATATTTTTCAATTTACGTGAATTTCCCAAAAGATAGTTCTTAACAAAGTTTAGTTCACGTTGATAGGTTAAATCATTTGAGAAATAAACAGCCATTCCTTCATTGAACCAAAGAGGTGGATTTTCGATATAATGGAATACAAAGTGGTGAATATATTCATGCAAAATTATTTTTCTAAGCTTTGAACTATTTCTAATATCTCTTGGATTTTTAATGTAGATGGTTTGGTTGCTAAATTTATAACAAGCTTGGCTAAATTCAATAATTGAGGAGGATTGTCCAATTAATTGATGATAATGTTCATCATTTTTAGCCATAATAATAGTTATGGGCAGTTCAGGATATTGGCCCATTTTTCGTTGAAATGTTTCACTATCATCCAGCAAATTTTCAGCAATAAATTTTGCCGCTTTATGATGTTTGGATGGATAGGAAATGGTAATATTTTCCAATCTCATCGTATCTGCAAATAATCCTAAGATAATTAGCAGAAAAAATAGTGATAGAAGTAGACGACGCGTATTATACCTCCGCTAAATTAGTCCTCATGATTGAGATCAATTTTTTTATATCAAAAGGTTTGAAAATAACATTTTTCAATCCGGCTTTTCGAGATTTAACCACCGCATGATTTGGGTCATAACCAAAACCGGTCATCATAATAATGGGCAGATCATCATTGCATTCTTTGGCACGAGAATAAAGTTCATAGCCATCCATGTCCGGCATGGCAATATCGGTAAGCAACAGATCTACATTACCCTGAAAAATAACTTTTAGTGCTTCATATCCACTATTTCTGGTTATAATTTCAAAATCTTCGCAATGGTCATTTAACTCTATTTTTAGATAGTCTGTTACATCTACCTCATCATCTACAATTAATATATTTTTTTTCAATTAGATCCTCATTTTAATTTCTTCCGCAATCTTTCTGATGTTTTTTCATATAGTTCTTCAATTTTTCTTGGAAAAAGTTCCTTCACTTTTTTATAAACTAAAAAAGCTTCCGCTAACTTGTTTTTTTCGATCGCTAAAAATTCATTGTCCCGATATTCGATATCCGAGATAACAAAACCGCTTATCTGTTTTACTGTTTTTAGTTCCTCGATAAGCCCATTTTTTATCTTAAAATAAATTCCATTCTCTTCAAATTCTAAATTTATCGCTTTTGTAACGAAGAGAAATTTCAATCTATCATAATACTTTTGTATTATCTTAATCTGTTTTTTTATTAATTCTGCCTGTAAAAATTCCAAATCAGTCATTAACATTTGGCGCTTTTTTTCAAGTTCATTTATTAGTTCAAAATTTGGGAAAATATAGTTATCAATAACCAGCTGCGCTTTATCAGCATTATCTTTTAAACAGTAACCATCACACTTTTCTTCCTTCAATAGATGGCAAGGGTAATGTTCATCTTTGCAATTTGGAAATTTATAAAGTGCGTTCATTACATCGATAAAATCGAACAGCACAAACCTATTTTCAAAAGCACCAACATAATAAAGCTCTTCCTGAGTATCTTCAATAACTTTGAAAAAAGGCGGATTATGAAAATCTATTCCGAGATAAGCGTAATTTGTAATTGAGATTATGAGATTATTGAATTCCGGAAGATGCTTATCAATAGCAAGTTTAGATAAAATAAAAGCAGAAAATAAATTTTCTGTTGGTTCATATGAAACCGTATCAGTTAAAGAGATAAGTTGTAATAAATTTTTATCTTCAGGATTTTCACTAAAAAAAGCCGATACTTTATTACGTAAGTTGGCAGCATATCCCACATATAACAGGTCATTTTGATGAGATAAAGAAAACATTCCGGATTGTTCAGGAAGCTGCTTCTTATCGTTTAATATTGAGGTTTTTAATATTTTTTGCATATGCGCAAAAATCAATTTAAGATTTCACTCGTCAATAAAAATGTTTAAGATTTTTTATTGAATCATTAGAATATTTCTAATAAATTATTCCTCTTTGAGAGTAATGGTAATTTGCATATTAAATCATAAAAAAAGCGCTTGACTCATAGTTATCAAAATCAGATTGATTTTCCCATAAAATTCATAAACCTGAGTTGAATAGTTTTATTAGATTCACAGGCGACAATAGCCGTTGTTGCCTTGATTTC
>DAOWES010000114.1 GCA_030638385.1 Candidatus Cloacimonadota bacterium
ATTTTGCATTTGGTAAATTATTGGGGGATTAATAATAGATGCAAATTGAAGTGGGGAAAACTATTTTACACGATGAAAAACGCCTTGCGTTGACTTTTCCGTACGATCATGTAGCCATATTTCTTGTGATATAGTTTAATATTGGGGACACTATATAGAAATTTAAATAATAAGTTTGAGGGCAAAATGGAAATTTCCGAAAGTTCAGGAAAAAAATTAAAACCGGATAAAGTATCTTACAATTCAGCTTTATCTAAATATAGAGAAGCAATGAGGCAAAAAAAATACAGCGAAGCAACTATAAAATCTTATTTGCAATATTTCCAACGATTTTTGAATTATTATAAAGAAATAACCCCGGAGAAAATTAGTGATGATCAAATGCGTGAGTATATTTTATATTTGGTAGTTGAAAGGAAATACTCTGTTTCATCTCAAAATCTAGCAATCAGTGCTATAAAAAATTATTATCAAGCTGTTTTAGGAAGAGATATTGATAAATATTATCTAACAAGGCCAAGAGGAGAAAAAAGATTACCGATAATTTTGAATAAAGTTGAAGTAAGTATGATTCTAAAAAGCATAAATAATCTAAAATACAAATGTATGATTTTTTTGGTATATTCTGCCGGCCTTACACCAAGTGAAATCTGCTATATAAAAGTGGAAGATATAAACTCGGAAAAGATGCAAATCTTCATTAGTAGTGCTAAAGGTGATAAAGATCGTTATGTAATTCTATCCCAAAAAATATTGGATTTACTGCGAGAATATTTTATACAATTTAACCCGCAAAAATGGTTATTCGAAGGTTCAAATGGTTCTCAATTTCCCACAAGATCTTTGCAAAAGGCTTTTCAGAAAGCGGTTAAGAATAGTGGAATAAATAAATCGGCAACTCTGACTATTCTAAAAAACTCGTTCGCT
The DNA here is from genome assembly GCA_030638385.1 of Candidatus Cloacimonadota bacterium. Classification (GTDB taxonomy): domain Bacteria; phylum Cloacimonadota; class Cloacimonadia; order Cloacimonadales; family TCS61; genus DAOWES01. Next base: position 928 of record DAOWES010000114.1, read on the forward strand.
GTACATTTAATAGAAAAGGGAGTTGATATCAGATATATTCAAAAAATGCTGGGTCATAAACATAGTAACACAACTATGAAATACCTTAGAGTTAGTAAAAGAGATTTGAGTGCTATACAAAGTCCTTTGGACAATCTGGATGTGTAAAATGGATGTAATTAAAACAGAAAAATATTGTTTGACCCCAATTTCCAAGAATAGGTTTAGGATCGAAGTTTTTTTATTTCGGTTTCAGAAAATTCACGCTCAGAAAATACGAGGATGTTATTTCAGTGGCCCTCAGAAAAGCTGGGTGATGCCGAGAAATAGTTTAGATGATTTTGCTAATTTATTTGAGAAAAATACACCTAAAGAGGAAAAGAAAATTATTACACTATCTTCACGTGACAAAGCATTGAAGGATTATAAAGATCAGCTGATTTTGAAAAGATATAGTGATTGTACGATTGCTATTTACCTGGAACAGATAAAACGATTTTTTTCCTATTTTTCTAATGTAGAGCCTGTTGAACTTTCGGATGATAATGTGAAAGAATATATGTTATATTTATTGATCAAAAAGAAAATTTCCTTCTCATATCAGAAGCAGGCGATTAGTGCGATTAAGTTTTATTTTGAGAAAATTCTGCGTAGAGAAACCAAATCTTATTACTTTGAAATCCCTAAGAGAGATGAGCAAAAGTTGCCAATAGTTTTGAGTAAAGCCGAGGTCAGGGATATTATTACTTCTACTAATAATCTGAAACATCAAACAATTTTGTCCACAGTCTACTCGGCAGGATTAAGGTTAAGCGAAGTAGTTAATTTAAAAATTGCAGATATTGATAGTGAACGGAAATTGATATATGTCCGAGGTGGAAAGGGTAAGAAGGACAGAACAACAATTTTAGCTAGAGATTTAATTCTTTTACTCAGAAAATATCTCCGAGAATTTAAACCAAAGTTATGGGTATTTGAAGGGAAATCTGGAGAACAGTATAGTAGAAGAAGTGTGCAAGAAGTCTTTTATTATGCTTTGGAAAAGTCAAAAGTTGACAAGAAAGTATCTGTTCATACTTTGCGGCATAGTTTCGCAACTCATCTTTTAGAAGCGGGAGAAGATTTGAGATATATACAGAAAATTTTGGGGCACAAAAGTTCAAAAACCACTGAAATATATACACACGTAACGAAAATCGGACTCCAAAAGATAAAAAGTCCACTAGATGAATTGAATATCGAAATTGAGGATTAAATGTAGGTGCTAACTGCGCAGAAAAGTTATTATACAACTATTTTTTACATAACCATAGATGGTTATATACAATAAATCCTAAGACGTGGATACTAGTGTTAGCAGCAACTAAGA
>DAOWES010000183.1 GCA_030638385.1 Candidatus Cloacimonadota bacterium
TGGGCCACTCACAGCGACTCATTAATCGCTTAAGAAACTTTTCCTCCCTTGATATTTCAGATCTTATGAAAGTGAGCGCAAAAATTGCCGACTTGAACTTTGATCGTTATGAGTCATGGAAAAAACCCTTCACGCAAAAAAATGCTAAACAGGCTGTCTTAGCGTTTAAAGGCGATGTTTATACCGGTCTGGACGCTGAGACATTTAATGCCGCTGACTTTAAATTTGCACAGAATCATTTGCGTGTCCTTTCCGGGCTTTATGGCTTGTTACGACCTTTAGATCTTATGCAGCCTTACCGTCTTGAAATGGGCGCAAAGTTGAAAACAGATGCAGGTAAAAACCTATACGAATTTTGGGGCTCGGATATTACAGAAGGCCTGAATAAGCAGTTGAAAAAAATAAAATCGGACACATTAATTAATTTAGCATCGAATGAATATTTTAAATCAGTAAAACCTAAAGAGTTGAATGCTGAAATAATCACGCCTGCATTTAAAGAATTTAAAAATGGTGATTATAAAATGATTGGGATTTATGCGAAAAAAGCGCGTGGTTTATTGAGTCGATATATTATCCAAAATAAATTGAGTGATCCCGAAGATATTAAATTATTTAATGAAGATGGTTACAAGTATAATAAAAAATTATCTAAAGGCAGTAATTGGGTCTTTACACGTAAACAATAGCGACAAAAGATTGGAGAAAAATAATGGATGAAGAATTAAAACAAAATATCAAAGAACGTAAAACATGGTTGCGTGGTTTGTATATGCTATTGTTTTTAGTTTTTTATAGTGTCGCAAAGGTGATTATATTTGCGGTTATTGCCTTTCAATTTTTATTAACATTATTTACCGGGAAAACCAACGAAAGATTGGTTAAGTTAGGACAAAGTCTCAGCACTTATCTCTATCAAATATTAACGTTTCTTACTTTTAATAGTAATGAACATCCTTATCCTTTTGGTACATGGCCTGAAGGTGCGCCTGCTGTAAAAAAACAGCCTAAAAAAATTAAAGAAGAAAACCTGGAAGAGAAAAAGGATTAACTTCTCTATGAAACTTTATTATTCAACGACTTCACCGTTTGTTCGCAAGGTAAATATTTTAGCGATTGAAGTTGGATTAGATAAACAAATTGAATGGGTTACAACCAATCCATGGCAAGCGGAAGATAACTTAACCGCAGAAAATCCATTATCTAAAATTCCGACTTTAATTACCGATAATGGAAAAGTTATCTACGATTCACGGGTGATTTGCGAATACCTTGATTCTCTGCATGGTGGTAACAAGATGATTCCCGCAGAGGGTGAAGCTCGCTGGCAGGTTTTACGTTTACAGGCATTGGCAGATGGCATTCTGGAAGCGGGTATATTACGCTTTCTGGAAAGAAAACGTTCTGTAGAACAGCAATCAGAAGATTTTGATAATATGCAAAAGTATTCTGTTGCACGTGGATTAAATTATTTGGAAAGTACGGTTTCCGATTGGGGATCTAATTTAGATCTTGGCGTGCTGAGTGTTGCCTGCACATTAGGTTGGTTGGACTTTCGTTTTGCTGATGACAACTGGAGAGCAAATCGTTCAAAATTGACGGATTGGTACGAGTCGTTTTCAAAACGTCCTTCAATGATAAATACAGTACCAACCGAGCCAACTTAATTTATTGATCATTGTTAACGCACCTAATCTAGTGGTGTGTATTGCAGACCCGCGCATTCTACTCTGGCAGCATTACTGCTTCTAATTAACTCAAGAAATACGGTCGCTTCATTTTGAGAATCAAATGGGCCATCAAATCCCATCGGTGTTTCAACATACCAGCCATTGCTACTAATTTTAACGATTTGTGAATTTTTTCTTTGCATACTCAAGCTCTTTGATTAGTTTTAGATTGAGTTTAAATATGTAGCAAATTTAGATTTATAGAATTGATCTGAATCAATTTATATTAAATCTACAAAAAGTATGGTGTAAATAAGAGTTTACTAATTAATATGAGTACTTGAAAATGAAGTGCCAATATCTAAAATCGAGCTATAATTACTAGAGCAGAAGCGAGGGTGCATGTTATGGATGAACGTCGATTTGATACTCGAAGACTGGTTAGTACCCCTGTGCGGCTATATCACTCTGATCTTGGCCGTGTGGACGGTGTGATTAATGATATGTCAGATGGAGGAGCTGCTATTAAGTTAAACTCATTTAAGAGCTTGAATGTTAACACGACGGAA
>DAOWES010000082.1 GCA_030638385.1 Candidatus Cloacimonadota bacterium
ATTTATAAAGAAGGTAAAAAAGATGAGTGAAATGATAATTGATCCAGAATTTGAAATAAATCAGAGAGTAAAAGTAAAATCAGCATCCATGAAAGAGCCAGTATTTGGCTCTATTATAGGCATTCATGCGTCAATGATAAAAGAATATAATATAGCCGGTGTGGTTATTGTAACAACTTATCTGTATGATATAGAAGTTAATTCTAACAGGTCAGTCATGACTGAAATCAATGAGGATTACATTTTTGATGATAATGATGAAATAATATAATGGCAAAGGTCAAAGCCTCTGCCAAATAAAAAATAGCAAAAAAAGGAAATTAAAATGAAAAAAATATTAGTAACTGGAGCCGTAGGTCAAATTGGCTCAGAACTGGTTATGGCCTTACGGGAAAGGTATGGGAATGATAATGTCGTGGCGGCAGGACATAAAACTCCACCAAGCAAAGAGTTGCTTGAGTCAGGGCCATTTCATTACATCAATTGTAATGAAATCAGCTCATTACAGGAAATTGTTAAGAAATATAATATAGATACTATATATCATCTTGCCGCAATACTTTCAGCTGTAGCAGAAGCTAAACCCCAGCATGCATGGGATGTAAATATCAATGGGCTTTACAATGTGCTAGAAGTAGCCCGTGAAAATAAATGTGCTGTTTTCACTCCAAGCTCAATCGGTGCATTTGGCCCATCTACTCCTGCAAATAATACTCCGCAAGATACCATTCAGCGACCTAACACAATGTATGGCGTAAGCAAGGTTGCAGGAGAATTGCTTTGTGATTATTATCACAAAAGATTTGGCGTTGATGCCCGTGGCGTTCGTTATCCGGGAATTATTTCCAATGCAACTTTGCCGGGTGGCGGTACAACAGATTATGCTGTTGATATTTATTATGAAGCAATAAAAAATAAGAGATATAAATGTTTCCTTAAAAAAGGAACCTTTCTGGATATGATGTATATGCCGGATGCAATCAAAGCAGCGATTGACCTTATGGAAGCAGACCCAAGTAAATTAAAACACAGGAATGCTTTCAATGTTACTGCAATGAGCTTTGATCCTGAAAAAATTGCAGCGGAAATTAAAAAACATATCCCTGAATTTGAAATTGAATATGATGTTGACCCTCTTCGTCAGGCAATTGCAGATAGTTGGCCAAACAACATGAACGACTCTGCTGCCCGTGAAGAATGGGGTTGGAAACCTGAATATGACCTCGCTAAAATGTCGAAGGATATGATTGAGGTTTTATCTAAAAAGCTTAATAGGAAATAAGGAGGACCGAAAATGTCAAACATCGGATCTTATGAAGAAAGATTAAAAAACTTTGATTGGTCAATTCCCGAAAAAGAACTCGGCTACAAAGAGGATGGCGTAATCAATGTCGGCTGGTATTGTTCCGACCGAATTTGCCAGATGGGAAAAGCAGATAAACTTGCGCTCATTTGGGAAAGCTCGGGTGGAGAAGAAAAAAAATATACATTCAATGACATTCGCCTTGCAAGTAATACAATAGGCGCTTTCCTGAAGAGTTTAGGAATTAAAAATGAAGATAGAGTCTGTCTTTTCATGGATAAAATCCCTGAGCTTTATTTTAGCTTTTTAAGTGTTTTGAAGATAGGCGCTATTGCTCAGCCTCTTTTCTCAGCATTCGGCGATGAATCTTTGCATGTCAGACTGGAAAATGCTAAAACAACAGCTATTATTACCCAGAGGAAACATGTTTCAAAAGTTAGAAAAATAATAGAAAAGATGCCTTATCTGAAACATATTATCGTTGTAGATTACGATGGCAGAAAACCGCTTCGCGAAAGGGAAATTGCATTCTCATTGGAAGAATCTGTGCCGATAGAAGATCTTGAGATATTCCCAACAAAGGCAGAGTCGCCATCAGTGCTTCACTATACTTCCGGAACAACAGGACAACCGAAAGGGGTGAAACATGTTCATTACTCTCTCATTTCCCAATATCTGACTGCAAAATGGGTTTTGGATTTGCAAGATAATGATATTTATTGGTGTACAGCAGATCCGGGCTGGGTTACCGGAACTTCATATGGCATTATCGGTCCATGGAGTTTAGGAATTACTCAGTGCGTTCTTGATTCCGGTTTTTCTGCAGAATCATGGTATAAGTTTATAGAAAAACATAAAGTGACTGTTTGGTATTCAGCACCTACAGCGATTCGTTCTTTGATGAAAGCCGGTGAAGAATTGGTGAAAAAAATCGACCTTTCTTCGCTTCGTCATCTGGCAAGCGTGGGAGAACCACTTAATGCTGAAGCGGTTATATGGTCAGAAAAAGTATTCGGGAAAGCTTTTCTTGATACTTATTGGCAAACAGAAACAGGTTCAATGATGCTTACAAATTATCCTGGAATGAAAATCAAGCCTGGTTCAATGGGTAAGCCATTCCCCGGAATTACTGCCGTGCTTCTTGATGCTCAAAGTTTTGAGCCAATTAATGATCCTGGCAAAGTTGGACTTATTGCTTTCAAACCTGATTGGCCTGCAATGATGAGGTCTTA
>DAOWES010000313.1 GCA_030638385.1 Candidatus Cloacimonadota bacterium
ACTTTGAAGCGAACCTAATCAATTGTGGCGAAATACCCTCTCTTCACTCTAAACTTTCCGATGATGAATATTATGAGAAAATTTTGCAGGAACAGATTATCCCTCTGCTTGAATCGGGAAAAGTAGATGCTTCAAAAACGGCAATTTTAGCTCGGAAAAACAAATATATGAATATCATTGCTCGCATTTTAGATGAAGCAGGCATAGACTATCTTCTGGAATCATCTGCTTCCTTGTTGCATCATCGAGCCATAAAACCGATTATCTTCCTCATGAATTTCCTCATCTATGATGATGCTTTTGAACTACTAAAATTTTTACGCTCTAATCTAATTCTGACAGATGGACATGAACTGAAAGAAATATTGAAATCGATTAGAAATTGCACAGAAAATGGGATTAATTGGCAAAAGTTCTTTGCTGAATTCAAAGCAAACGAAGCGATAAATAAAATTGGTAGAATCAAAATGCTAGAGATTGATCTACCAAATTTGATTACTACAATCGTGCATGATTTTGGTTTCACCCGGATTTTTCCTACCGAATTAGACATGAAGAATTTACATAAATTCATCGAAACAGCTTTGGCCTTTTGCAAAACAAATCCTGATTATGTTACTGATCGCTCAGGTTTTAGTGCTTTCTGCCGTGCCATCGAAGAGAAAAAGGAATTCACTCAATTAGGATTATCAGATACAAAAGCGCTAAAATTGATGACCATTCACAAATCAAAAGGGTTAGGATTTGAAACTGTTTTTGCTTTTATTGATGGCGATAATTCAAAAGGTAATATGAGTAATGGCTTGCAAATCCTAAGTAGCTACAACCAAGATTTCTCTATGTTCACAGATTGTGCATTCTCATACAATTACAATAAAATTATGCGAATAGCCAAAAAAGAGCTGGCTGAAGCCGATATTATTCGCAACTCCATCGAAGAGCTAAATGGAATTTATGTGCAGCTTACGCGTGCTGCCAATAATTTAATAATCTATGATAAAGTGAGCATTAGCAAAAAAGATATTAGTAAAATTGCCTCTGAAAATTTGGATAAGCTCTCTATTCCAAAACAACTTTTCTGTTCCCTATATCATCAATTTGAAGCTGATTTTACTCAATTAAATGAAGCCCATTATCGATATTGCAAAGGAGAACTTGCTACTGATGTGAACACCGAAAGCCATGAGCAATTCAACTGTACTGATATAAGTGATTATTTTGCAATTCCCAAACTTGAACAACTTGTGGAAATACCGGAGGAAAGCTCTTTACATCCAACAGCAATTTCCCGCGGAAATATTGTACATGAATATCTTTCTCGCATCAAATTTGATAGTCAAGCAGCTAGAGAGAAAGCTTTTAGCAAAGTTTTTGCAGATTTTGGAACGTTGATTCCGGAAGTAGATTTTCGGGAAATCATTGCCACCGCAAATAAATTTCTTGATGAAAACCAGCAGTACTTCTCTTCGGAAAATTGGGAAAAGGTATTCAATGAACGAATCGTGTATGATAAGAAGGGAAATGAAAAACGAATCGACCGCTTATTAGTTAATGAAACTACTAAAAAGATATTAATCATTGATTTTAAAACGGGTAAAAATTATAATCAGCAACAAATTGAAGATTATGAAAAACTGATCGAAAATTTTAAATTTGTGAAAGAGAATAATTACGAAGTAAAAGGTTCTTTCTTAGAGATCAAATAAATTCTGAGATAGTTCGAATTCTTCTCAGCATGATAATAGTTTCTAAAAATTAAATCAAACATACATTCTCAAACAAGCTCTCCTTCCGGGTAAGATTCGTAGCAAAAGGATATCTAAAAGGAGAGGGGGTTAGAATGCTGGTAATTTTTTAAGATAAAAGATACTTGTTTCCTGTTATGGTTCGTCTCCGCTCACCATGACAAAATCAGACTATTATGCAAAAAAGTCCCTTCTCCTGGAAGATATCGTTCTTCACTTTGTTCAGAGCCGAATCTTAGAAGGTCGGGATGAGATCACAAATCCCCTCTAATAGAGGGGTGGCAGCGTAGCTGACGGGGTGTGTAAAATATTCACCTCAAGGCTTTTCAAAAACAGATTTCGAACAAAACGATTTCGAACAAATTTGACCTCATCCCGACCTTCTAAAATTCGGCTTTGCTTTAGCAAAACGATATTTATAAGGAGAAGGAGTAAGAAAAAAAACAATTTCGTCTTTCCGCCAAAAAGAGGCGCACCCAAAAAAAATGGCAACTCAAACGAGCTGCCATTTACAATCAAATGATTTTCTACCTTAGAATCCTACTCTAATTCCGGCAGAGAAGTTTCTTCCGGCAGCAGGCCAATAACAATTATCACCTTCCCAAGCATCGTAGTATCCGGCAGTTTCATAAACTTCATCGAGAAGATTATTCACTTTTGCATTTAGAATAATATCAGATTCCATTCCAAGTAATTTCCCAATATTGCAATTTAATCCTAGGTTCACGACATTATAAGCGTCAATTGTGCGATCTTCGTTTTCGGTATTATCCAAATACTGTTTCCCCACATATTGCAGCTGGGTAAACACACTAATTTCTGACGTACGATAAGCCCATTTTCCGCTGGTAATTATAGATGGGAATCCGGCAATAGTATTTCCTGAATAATCTACTTCCACCACTTCCCAAGCATCATTCCAATCATACATTGTGAAATCTTCAAAATAGTTATCACTGTAACTAAAGTTACCGGAGATTGAGAAATTTTCAGGAAGCTGAATTTTGGAACTAAGTTCTATGCCACGATGCACTGTTTTATCGGCATTACCACGAATTGGGTTGCCATCTTCATCAGCTCCGCCATACGCTACGATTTCATCTGTAAAATTCATCCAATATGCATTGATATCAAAATCTAGCACACCGGCTGAATAGCCAAATCCAAGTTCATAATCGACAAGTTTTTCTTCTTTCACAAAAGGCTTTGTCCAATTAATACGTTTAACACTATTATCTTCATTCCATAATGTATCAGCACTTGCAAAAAGAGGTGAAACGCCCAGATCATCCGGTCCATCCCAAGTATCATAAAGTTCACTATCGGTAGGTTCACGCATCGAGCTACTCACATTAGCATATAAATTCATTGCTTCTGTCATATTGTAATTCGCACCAAATCTTAGATTAAAAAAATTATAGTCTACATCATAAGAGTTCAAAAATAATCCTGTGAAGTTTCCTGATTCCAATTGTTCAAAGCGATAATTGATATGTTGGAAATAGAGATTTGCCATAATTGAAAGATTGTTAATTGGCTTAAATAGTTCATTTACATAAGCTGTAACATACTGCTTTTCGCCGGTGTAATTGTAATAATTTTGACCACTCTCATAATCAATACCAAGCGTATCAGCACCAATAACTTCTTTAATCTCACCCCAATGATCGCTATTAAAACCGCTAAGATAAGCTCCGGCTGTTAGATCGCCCATTTGATGCCGCCAATTATATGAAGATATCAAACCAAAATGATTTTTCGTTACCCATTTTTGGCGAATCATATCAGCTTCTTCATCTTCATCTGTATCTACTAAACCGTGTTCCCAAAGGTTTCTACCAGACTTGTATTGTTCATAAAAACCATTTCCACGAATATAGAAAAGTGAATTCTTGATATCCATATCTTCATTGATCATATAATTATTATGCAATTCAAGATGTGGTTGAGAAAAATCATCTACATAGCTTTTATAGGTATATGGATTATGCTGATGATTATTTTCCAAAAGCGAATCTATGGAAGCTTCCCAGGCAGCATGAGTAAGTTCGTGGCCTGTATAAAAGTTTAATTCAGTAATAGATTTTTCATTTCTATGTGAAATATTGGTAAACAATGACCAAAGTTCAGAAGCTGAATTATCACGATAACCATCGGAAGCGATAGTTGAAAAACGAATATTAGTACTATACTTACCAAAATTCTGTTTCGTTTTCACTCCATATTTATAAGTGTTATAACTTCCCATTTCCGCAAAAATTTCACTTCTATTTTGGTTGGAATAATCAGTTGTTTGCATATTCAAAGAGCCTCCAAAAGTGGAAATACCATAAAGGGAGCTACCAACACCGCGTTGGAATTGAATGCTAGAAGCACTTTCGGCGAAATCGGGCATATTCACCCAATAGACAGCGTGATCTTCAGGATCATTCAAAGGAATCCCATTAATCATCACACCAATACGCTTTTGATCAAAACCTCTGATTTTAAGATGCGCATTTCCAATATTTCCACCAGCTTCAGAATATGCAAAAACGCCTGGCACATCTGTCATTAACATTGGAATTTCCTGACCACTATTATTATCAATTACATCTTTCTGCGTTAAATTTGTAAATGTAACCGGTGTTTCTCTTTTCTTAGCAATTGTTGCACTTACTTGCACACCTTCTGTTCTGTATGGCATAATAACTAATTCAATCATCAAATGCTGTTTTTGGGCTAAATCAATTGCAATTGTTTGATCTTGATAGCCAATTCGCTTGATATGAATCCTAATCTCTTTTACATCTAAATTTCTAAAAGAAAACTTACCTTCGGCATCTGAGTTTGTTCCCAAATCTGTCCCGTCAATTGTGATGGCTACGCATTCTACAGGTTTCCCGGTTTTAGCATCAACAATTTCCCCCACTAATGTATCTGCCAAAAGAACATTAGCACAAAGAACAATAATCAATAAAACAATTGCCTTTTTCATTTTGTCTCCCTGTCCGATAATTTTCGAACTATTTATTTTAATTCTTCTATAAAAAATAGCCATACCCCGAAAATCGGAATATGGCCAAAACATATATGTTCCAATTTCCTACGCCAGCATTACCCGGATCAGGTAAAAGGGTATTTCTCAGCCACTTGATCGCAGCACCCCTATCGAGTTAACTATTTCTATAATAGAATTACGCTGAATATTTCGCCAGTTCTGCCAATGTCAAATAAATTATTCTTTCCCCCTTTTGTCATCCAGAGCCGTTGAATGCGTAGTTTTTACTAAAACAGCATTGGAGACGAAGGATGCCCTTTCCCCTTTGTCATCCAGAGCGGAGACGAAGGATGTCTGAGGCCTGTTATTTCTACTTTTCCGATAGGTTAAAACCTCTCTTTGAAATGAATAAAATCCTGCGGATTATGTAGGCAATATTGAGCCTGAAAACGCATTAACCGCTAATTAAAATAGACACAGATCAACGCAGATGAGCACAGATTTGTGCGACAATGGCCATTCTCGCCTACTCCCAAACACACCAAACTCGTCTCATTGAAACACTC
>DAOWES010000139.1 GCA_030638385.1 Candidatus Cloacimonadota bacterium
AAAAATAGGCACTTCAAAAATGAAGTGCCTATTTATATATATTAGATAACTAATTTATTTAGATTCAATTGCGGCTTGAGTAGCAGCTAATCTAGCGATTGGAACACGGAAAGGAGAACAACTTACGTAGTTCATTCCCAGTGTGTTGCAGAATTTTACAGAGCTTGGCTCGCCACCATGCTCGCCACAAATACCTACTTTAAGATCAGCATTTGCTTGGCGTCCTTTTTCGGTTCCCATTCTTACAAGTTGTCCTACACCTTCCTGATCAAGAACTTGGAAAGGATCATCTTTCAAGATTCCCTTTTCTGTGTAGATCTCAAGGAATTTACCGGCGTCATCACGGCTATAACCGAAAGTCATTTGAGTAAGGTCGTTTGTTCCAAAACTAAAGAATTCAGCTTCGGCACCAATGAGGTCAGCTGTGAGAGCAGCACGAGGAATCTCGATCATTGTTCCGATAAGATATTCGATTCTGTTATTTCTTTCTACGAAAACTTTTTCGGCAATTTCACGAACGATTGCAGCTTGCATTCTGAATTCTTCCACAGTTCCGATAAGTGGAATCATGATCTCAGGTTTTGGATCAAAGCCAGCTTCTTTCACATTGATAGCAGCTTCGATGATAGCACGAGCTTGCATTTCAGTGATTTCCGGATATGTGTTTCCTAAACGGCAACCACGATGTCCAAGCATTGGATTGAATTCGTGAAGCGATTCAACTTTTGCTTTGATCTCAGCTACAGAAATTCCCATCTCTTCAGCCATTTCTTTCTGGTTTTTCTCTTCATGAGGAATGAATTCGTGAAGTGGTGGATCTAAAAGACGCACTGTCACACCAAATCCGGTCATTGCTTCAAAGATACCTTCAAAGTCTTCTCTTTGGTAGGGAAGAATTTTTGCTAATGCTACTCTTCTGCCGGCTTCATCGTCAGAAAGGATCATTTCACGCATTGCCATGATTCTTTCACCTTCGAAGAACATGTGCTCTGTACGGCAGAGACCAATACCTTGTGCACCAAATTCTTTTGCTACAATTGCATCTTTTGGTGTGTCGGCATTTGTTCTAACATACATGCGAGTGTGCTTTTCGCAAAGATCCATCAACTTACCAAAGTCTCCGCTAAGTTCTGGTTCTGTAGTTGCGATCTGGCCTTCATAAACTTCACCTGTAGATCCGTTTAATGAAATCCAGTCACCTTCTTTATATTCTTTTCCTTCAATTGTCATAGTACGAGATCTGTAATTGATCTTAACTGAACCGGCTCCGGAAATACAGCATTTTCCCATACCACGAGCTACAACAGCTGCGTGAGATGTCATTCCACCACGAGCTGTGAGGATTCCGTTAGCTATATTCATACCTTCAAGATCTTCAGGAGAAGTTTCGATACGAGCTAAAATAGCATGTTCAAATTTTTTGGCTTCATCTGCAAAGAAAACAATCTGACCGCTTGCAGCACCAGGAGATGCCGGAAGGCCTTTTGCGATAACGCGTGCGTTATTGATTGCTTCTATATGAAATACAGGATGGAGGAGTTCATCAAGTTTGTTTGGATCTACGCGATTAATAGCAGTTTTTTCATCGATAAAATTCTCTTCGAGCATTTCTATTGCCATGCGAACCATTGCAGCGCCGGTTCTTTTTCCACTTCTAGTTTGAAGTAACCACATTTTACCGTCTTGAACAGTAAATTCCAAATCTTGCATGTCGAGGTAGTGCTTTTCAAGTTTTGTTTCAATTTCAGATAATTCTTTGTAAAGTCTTGGCATTGCTTCTTCAAAAGAAGGATAATTTGCCGCACGATCTTCTTCTGAAACGCCTGCAAGTTTAGCCCATCTTTTAGAACCTTCAAGAGTGATTTCCTGAGGTGTTCTAATTCCGGCAACCACATCTTCACCTTGTGCATTGATAAGGTATTCGCCATTGAAGATGTCTTCACCTGTTCCAGCGTCACGAGTAAAGGCAACACCGGTTGCAGAAGTTTGACCCATGTTTCCGTAAACCATTGCTTGTACGTTTACAGCAGTACCCCATTCACTAGGAATCTTATGCATATTACGATAATAGATAGCACGTGGATTATTCCAACTTGCAAATACTGAACCAATTGAACCCCAAAGTTGTTCCCAAGGGCAATCCGGGAAATCGTGTCCGGTAACTTTTTTCACAGCAATTTTAAATCTTGAAACAAGAACTTTCAAATCTTCAGCTGTAAGCTCAGTATCATCTTTCACACCTTTTTCTTCCTTCATCTCTTCGATGATCTCTTCAAAAGGATCAATATCTACTTTTGTTTTTGGTTTCATATCCAAAACTACATCACCGTACATTTGTACGAAACGACGATATGAATCCCAGGCGAAACGTGCATTTCCTGATTTTTCTGCAAGTCCTTCCACAGCTTCATCGTTCATACCAAGGTTAAGAACTGTATCCATCATACCTGGCATTGAAACACGCGCTCCGGAACGAACTGAAAGTAAAAGAGGGTTTGAATTGTCGCCAAATTTTGCACCCATAATTTCTTCACAATTCTTAACGCCTGCTTCAGTCTCAGCTTTTAATAGCTCGATTGTTTTTTCAACTCCAAGTTCATTCCATTCAGTACAAACATCAGTTGTGATTGTAAAACCGGCAGGAACAGGAACACCAATTAAGTTCATCTCTGCTAAGTTGGCACCTTTTCCACCAAGAAGATTCTTCATTGATGTTTTACCTTCAGCATGACCATTTCCAAAAGTGTAAACTCTTTTATTGCTCATAATAATTCTCCTTATTTCTTTTAATATCAAAAACTTATAATTTTTTTTTAAATACTATATTAGCGTCCGTAAAACATTATAGGGTGCTTATTTTGTCAATTAAAAATATCATCGTAAATGATATTGCTCTTTGACGTGAAGATTTCATCAATTTATTTAAAAATGGTGGCAATTTTTGGAAATTGTAAAATTCTGTAAAAATTTATAGTTAATGCTTCTAGCTGTATATATTCTAATTCAAAAAGTAGTACCCAAAAGTTGTTCTAATATCACGCAAATTTCGTAATTACTTCCACGCGTTTGCATTGCTCCCAAATGGGACAAGTTGAACATCTGGGATTTCTTGGTGTACAGTGATTTTGCCCAAATGCTACAAGATAGCTATTGAAATTTATCCAATATTCTTTCGGAAGTTTCTCGCGTAAAACCATTTCGGTTTCAAATGGTGTTTTGGTTTGCACATAGCCAATTCTGTTTGAAATCCGGTGTACATGAATATCAACACAAATTGCCGGTTTTTTGAAAGCAATAGCTCGAACTAAATTGGCAGTTTTTCTTCCTACCCCGGGAAGCTTAATTAATTCATCGATAGTTTCAGGGATTTTACCATTGAATTTTTCATCCAAAATATCTGGTAGTTGTTGTAAGTATTTGGCTTTGTTGCGGAAAAAACCGACCGGGTAAATCAATTTTTCAAGTTCTTCTAAGCTATATTTACGTAACTCATTATGAGAATTTATTTTTTTGAAAAGTCTGATAACAACTTCCGAAGTAATTTGATCTTTAGTTCTGGCGCTTAATAGAGTGGTTACTAAAATCTTGAAAGGATCGTGCGTTTGCGCCTCAATCAACTCTACTACCGGAGTTTTAAATGTATAGAAACGCTTCTCCAGCTCAGTGTATATTTTATCAATATCTGTCATACTTCTCCTACATATAACTTTTTATTTTTGGTTTAGAAAGATTGTAACAAGATTTTATCACAAATTTCATTTAAAATAATCTTGGAAGATATTGAACTTTTCGGATCCTCAATATGGGGGATTACTCCAAGTACTTTTGTCTCACCGAATTTTTCGATTGCTTCGATATTTTCAGAAATCATTTCAGGGGAGACTTTATTTTGGGGGTTGGAAAATATAACGCCTAAGGTTTTGATCTTTTTTGCTTTTAGCATCGCCAAAGACAATAGTGTGTGGTTAATTGTTCCCAGGCCGGCACGTGCTACCAAAAGAACTTCAGCCTCTAGATTTTTTATCCAATCAATTGCTAAAATATTTTCTGTAATCGGCACCATTAATCCGCCTGCTCCTTCTAAAATTGTAATATCGGCATTCGGGATTGCTTTTTCTACGGCTTCGAGATCAACGATTTTGTCTTCATTTCGGGCAGCAAACCAGGGGGCTTTGGGGTTTTTGTAGATTACTCCCACTCTTTCGCGAATTGGTTTAGATTTCCAAGATTCAATGTTTTGGATAACAAATTTTGCATCACTATCAACGTCCATTTCATCTTTACAACCGGTTTGGAATGGTTTGAAATATTCCACATTTTTCCCGGACTCAACCAGCGTTTTTGTGATTAACATCGAGATCATTGTTTTTCCAATTTCGGTATCGGTGCCCGTGATAAAAAATTTTCTCATAATAGTTTCCTTAGTTTTGATACAAATATTTCGAGGTCTTTTGGTGAAATAAGTGGGTTTAAACTTATTCGTAAAATTGCTTTTCCCAAAGGTACGGTTGGAAAGCGAGAAGCAAAAACAAAAAATCCATCATTCTGCATAATTTTTTGAATTTGAATTGCCTTTCCTTCATCACCGATTTCGATTGCAATAATATGATATTTTCCTTGAAAGGAGATCTTTTCATTGCGAAGTAAATTCCGGAGATGATTTGAAAGGTTGCGAACTATCTCACGTTCGGCATCCATAGTGGCAATCTGATCTAATAAAAATTTACCAACCATTGCATTTGCCGGAGAAATTCCGGTAGTGTAGATATATGCTTTACAGTTATTTTCCAAATAAGTTCGGACTATTTTGGGTAATAATAAAAATGCACCCGTATAGCCAAAAGCTTTTCCAAATGTGCCAACGGCAATGTCTGCAATTGATCCAAAAAGGCCTTTTCCCTTCTCGCCTAAAATTCCATAAGCATGCGCTTCATCGACAATTAAATTGATTTTATCTTTTTGTGATTCCCAAAACCGGTAATCAGCTGATTCTCCATCCATACTATATAAAGATTCCAAAATTACCCAATTCTCGGAATTGGCGTGCTTTGCAAACCTCTTTGAAAAATGGGAAGTCTGATTGTGTTTGAATCCAATTTTTTTAGCTTGATTTAATTCTAGTCCGGTTACGACAGAAGCATGAACGTGTTTGTCGTAAAATATTGTTGATTCGGCAGAGAACAGAGAAGATATTAATCCGACATTTGCCATAAACCCGCTGGTGAAAAACATCGCATCTTCATATCCAAAAAATGAAGCAAAATATTGCTCAACCTCACGAATGATTTTCTCGTTACCTGTAACCAAGCGTGAAGATGATGATGAAATTGAATATTTTTCCTGAATTTTGATGATTTTTCTTCGTAAACCATCATTGGCAGCCAGGCCTAAATAATCATTGGAAGAGAGATTGATGATTTTTTTGCCATTGACGATGATATATTTCCCGTCTCGTTGCGATATCTCGATCGGTTCACGTAACAGGTCTAATTGCTTTTTTAGTTTCAACTCATTTTCTATTCGCTGTAAGTTTTTCATAGTAGCTCCGGTAAAACTGGCTTCGTTGTTTAGCTTCCACTTTGTTTTGAAAAGCAATTGTAGAGATTGTTAATGTTGCTGTAGCTATGTTTTGCTGCTCGTTTACAGCTAATATTTTATATTGAAAAGTTGTTTGGCTGGCAGCAATACAGGTTGCGTGAATTTCTACTTTTACTTTTGCGACGATGGGCTTTGATTGCAGAGATTGAAATGAAAGCAGGAAGGCTTGTTTGGAAAAGTTAAGATTTTTTCGAACATGAATTCCGGCACTTTGCGCAAATGCTTCCATCAAGATAAAGCGGCCTTCACAAATTGCCGTTGTGAAAATTGAATTTTCTGAAATTTCTTCGATGGAATTTAGAATGAGAAATTCTTTTTTCCCGGAGTTCATTATTTTCATTGATTAGCTCCAAAAACAAGCGCTGAGTTTTGCCCACCAAATCCAAAATTTTGAACAACCCAATAATCAAGAGAAGCAGGCTGGTTTTCGAAATTTAAATCAAATGCTTTATTAT
The DNA here is from genome assembly GCA_030638385.1 of Candidatus Cloacimonadota bacterium. GTDB lineage: Bacteria > Cloacimonadota > Cloacimonadia > Cloacimonadales > TCS61 > DAOWES01. The sequence continues at coordinate 6,054 of DAOWES010000139.1, forward strand.
GGTTATTCAGGCCAAAGCTTTGTGGAAGTTTGTTGTTTATTAATAAGGGAATTGCGCTTTCCATAGCTCCGCAGGCGGAAGATAGATGTCCAATACGTGATTTGAGGGAAGTTACAAATGGTCGATGAGGGAATAAATTTGAGATTAGACTTGCTTCCATTTTATCGTTTAATAGTGTTCCTGTGCCATGAGCAAAAACCGTATTAATTTGATTTGGATCAAGAGTTGAGTCTTGCAAAGCCTGCCGAATTGCTTTTTTTGCTCCGAAACCGGTTGGATCAGGAGCCGTCATTGCATGTGCATCCATCGATGAACCAAAACCTAGAATCTCTCCGTAGATCTTTGCCTTTCGTTTTAAGGCAGATTCTTTCTCTTCCAATATCAGAAATGCAGCTCCCTCGCCGGGCACAAATCCTTGGCGGTTTTGGGAAAATGGGATATAGGAATCTGCAGAACCCTGATGCAATGCTGATGCTTTTTGATAGGCCAGCAAACCACCTTCCTGGATTCGAGAATCTCCACCTCCCACGATTGCAATTTTCGTACGTCCGGATTTGATGCGCAAATAGCCCTCGCCAATTGCTTGAGTTGAAGCAGCACAGGCATTTCCAATTGTTGCTGTTTCTCCATGGATTTGCCAGCGTTTGGCAATCATCGAAGCCATCGTATTGGGAAGATATTTAAGAATAAATAGCGCTTGCAATTCATCATGGTCTAAAGTTGTACGAGTGGTTAGTGGAAAATCTGACGTGAAATCAAAGTTGGGGCCGGTACCAATAAATAAGCCGGAATCGCTTAATTGGTCGGGAGATAGTTTGGCGTCTTTAATAGCTAATTCAGCTGCACAAATGCCAAACATTGAACCACGATTTACGTAACGAAGTTCTTTCATTCTTCCCAAAATAGATTTCGGGTTAAAATTGTTTATCGGGCAAACGACTTGATCGTTTTTAATATCAAAATTTCGGGCGTTAGAAAGAAGAGAATCAAGAATGATCTCATGCGTC
>DAOWES010000223.1 GCA_030638385.1 Candidatus Cloacimonadota bacterium
TATAATCAATACCTTTTTTGTATGTAAAGCTTCACCAAACCCCATGGGGAGGGGAGATCCGGAATAACGCATCACCTCGGAACCACCCACTTTTTGTGGCACATGGAGATGTCCCAGTGCGAGGTAATCAATACAGGGAGGGAATACATTTGTTCCCACATGAGCCAGAGAGCCCACATAAAGCTCGCGCACGCCATCACCATCCACCGTTTTGCCACCGGCAGTGAACAGATGGCCCATGGCAACAATCGGAACCTGATTAGCCAATTTAGATTGGATCTGTTCCGCCACCTCACCAACTCGGTGATAATGACTGCGAATGCCGTCGGTCAGCTTTCGTTCCTTGTCTTCAATACTTTCACCAGCCTCAGCCGTACGGATATCGCGATCTCTGAGATAGGGGACAGCGCATACTATCAATTCAGGTTTACCCTTGGCGTCAGGAAGAACAATTACCTCATTTTCGGGAGATTCATTGGCACTTCCTACCACATGTACATTCAAATAACGTAGAAGCTCTTTGGGAGCATTTAAGAATGACGGTGAATCGTGGTTCCCCGCTGTCACTATCACATGCCGGCAAGCTGAACCTGCTACTCGACACAGGAAGCGATAGTACAACTCCTGAGCTCGATTGCTGGGAGTACTGTTATCAAAAATATCTCCCGCCACCAGCAGAACATCAATGTTATCTTTTTCAATAAGTTCAGCCAACCAAGTTAGGAAAGCTTCGAATTCTTCATATCTTTTACGGCCATAAAGAGACCGGCCGATATGCCAATCGGATGTGTGTAAAATTTTCATAATTTACCTTATTTTTATAAATTTCTTAAAATTAAATAATTATCCCAATCCACTTTAAAAAGTCTTTGTCCACGAATTTCCCCTGCGAAGCAGGAGCGAGCTAACTGGGTAAACACAAATAAAAACAAATGGACACAGACGAACACAGATGGGCACTGATTTATGTGCCTATGGTGCATAGTGGGAGTTATAACCTGAATTTCAGTTATTGTACCCGGTGAGCTTGTTGTTGAAGGCGGATGAACCAGCTACGTAACCCAAGCTGCCAGCTTGGACGATTTTGTTTTTTGTACATACCGCCACGGGATCCCGCTTTGCCAACCAAGTCGCTTGCTGCCGAACTATAAAGGACAAACTGACGAAAAAGGAAGCTCACGGCCGGGGCTCTATCTTGGTCGAAGAAAAATTCCCAGCTCTCCCGACATGTCGGGATCTTGGACTTTATAATTAACAGCAACTAGAATCTCTCAGTTTAAATATAAGTTATCTTTGCGCCCTTTGCTTTCTTAGCGGCTCTGCGTGGAACTCTAATTTTCTGATGATTTTTTATTCTTCATAGAATTTAATAGCATAACTCCTTTTCGAGTTAAGCGATATTTCTGAGTTGGACTTTTAGGGCTATTCGGTTGTGTCATTTCAATTACTTCAGCTTTTAGGGATGGCAATAGGTATGTTTTTCTAAAATTTTCTCTATCCAAGAGACCTAACCTTTCCTGTATTTTTCCGCGAGAAAGCTCCCCCTTCATAACGCTTACTAGACGTTCTACATAAGGTTTTACTTGCGGGGCTACTTGCGGGGCTACTTGCGGGCTGCTAATTACATTTTCATTACTTTTTTTATAATATTTTTTAATAAATTGTACTTGAAATTGTAATCCCTTTTCAAACCATTTGAATTCAATATCTTGATATTTTTTAAGTTCATCAGAGATCAATTTTAAACCATTTCCCCATTGATCAATAAATCCGAGGTGTTTAAAAACAGGAGCAATTACTTTATTCCTAATATCAGATTGTCGCGCCTCCATTTTATCAAATTCAATAGAAGGTAATAATTTTCCAGGATTAGTAATCTCAATCATATCATCATAAATGGCAATTTTAATATCTTTTCCAAGAAGTGAATAATCACGATGAATAACGGCATTTCTGATAGCTTCTCGTATTGCGTTTATTGGATATTCCCAATGTGATTTTGTATAAACGCCTTCAATAATAGCACCTCTATTTATATGTCGTAACACAAATGTGTAAGCTTGCTCAATTTGTTCAAGGAGATTACCATCCAGAGTTTTTTGATCTATAAAAACATCACTATTAGTTCCTTTAAATCGGGCACATTCTATTTTAGCATAGGGGAAAATTTTAGTTTTTAAGGCATCATTAGAGAGAAGCAGTAAAGCGTTGGTAGCTTTTAGCTCAGATTGAAAAGAGGATATGAGATGAAGTTTTTTTAAAGAATTATTATCACAGATTTCACCTGTTGTTTCTTTATAAGTATCCTTAAATTTTTTGAGAGAAAGTTTCGAATAGAGAATATCTAAAATAGGTTCACTGTCATAAGAGATATTGCGTTTGAGACGCTCCATTTCTTGAATAATTTCTTCATTCGCTAATCTATTGGAAGAACCAACTCTTATATAAGTTCCATTATTTTTCCCCTTAGACTTGAGGTAATAGGGTAAGTTACTCCCACGAAATATTTGAACTTTAATTATGAACTTATTTTTTACATTTATAATTGTAATTTCAGGGCTAATTATTGGATAACAATTATCGAAAATCATATTACTTATCTGTTCTTCTGAACTCATCAAGACATTCTCTTGTAAGCCTTTAATAATGCGAGGAGAATCTTGAATTCCAATCAATAAAGTTCCGCCAGCATCATTAGCAAAAGCAATGATTGTTTTACATAAATCTGCTTTGCCGGGAAGTTTTTCTTTGAATTCCAAACGTCTTCCTTCAGCTTGTTTTATTATCTCATTAATATCCATAATTTTGCTCTTAAAATCCCTTTTTCATAATCAAGCCCAAATCTCTATTTCTATTATTATTTAAGTACATTATCTTCATCTTTCTCAAACAATAATTTTGATTGAGAATTAATAATTATTACAATCCTAAATTCCAATCTTTTTGCAGAGTGTAAAGTAGAAATTTTTACTGCATCAGTATTTGAAATATTTTTGGATTTCACATCTTCAAAGGGTGGGACAAACTGACGAAAAAGGAAGCTCACGGCCGGGGCTCTATCTTGGTCGAAGAAAAATTCCCGGATCATTCATAAGTAACAGCAACTAGAATCTCTCAGTTTAAATATAAGTTATTTTTGCGCCCTTTGCTTTCTTAGCGGCTCTGCGTGGAACTCTAATTTTCTCTCTGCGGTGAAAACTCGCGCCTTACTTTCTCAAAATCAATTTCCTCATTACTCAGAATTGCCAGGATGGCGAACAAGTAACTCGGCATCTTGTCTTTAGACCATTGAAGCTTTTCATTCAGAATATGCTCACAGATATCGGAAACTTTGAATCCTAACGCTTCCAGAGAATGTCTCATTTTATTCGGATATAAGCAGGGTAAGCCTTTGGGACGGGTACAGCTTTTACATGCTTGGCAGTTTCCGGCAATCAATACTTTCGCTTCGCTAAGCTCAGATTCCAATGCCAGGAATTTGCTATTGATAATTGTCTTTTGTTGCTGGTAATGCTCCAGAGCAGCAGCTTTATCCAAAGCAGGATTCAGCGGGATTTTTACCCCCACAATTGTCGCAATGCTGAATTGTTTAATATATTGCTCCATGTCAAACTCCAGCGGTGGGCAAGACCAGAACTTTCCATACTTGGGGCATCTTTGGCAATACCCATGTACTTCTTCCGCTTTATGGAATTCCCATAACCTGGAAATTGATACGGATTTTATTATATATTCTGCGGAATTGCCGGTAACTTTCGGAAATTCAAGAGATTTAATGTTTTGTTCTTTGTTCATGGTTCGTTTGGTCTCCTGGTTATTGTTTATTTCCCGGAAATATATTGGGGATATGAGCTTTTTTATATTTTCATTTTTCATTTAATCAATTTTCAGTGATGTTAATTCTATCATATTACACACGAATAAATGTTATAACTCCTTCACAACCTCTTCATTCAGGATCTCTTTTCTGATCTTCCAATAATTCAATCGCAAATTTCTCGATGGTTGATTCGGTGATTTTTGTCATTTGAATAATTCATCCTTTTTCCAATTATGAGGATTATTAATAATATATTCCGAGATATTTTTATATGATTTTTCATCTCGTATTATGTGATCGTAAAAACGTGGTTGCCACCCAAATTGATTGTTTGTTTTTCGAGCATTAATCGTACAAATTCGTTTATATTGATTTATTATTGTTCCCAATGTGCCGGATTTCCATTTGTTGTTTTTACCACCGATTGATTTTTTATCGGTTGTGGTAGAGACTCCCAATTTGAGCGTCTCTACCACGTTATTATTATTTTTTTCAATCACAATTATTCCATGAATATGATTTGGCATAACAACAAATGATTTCAA
>DAOWES010000029.1 GCA_030638385.1 Candidatus Cloacimonadota bacterium
CAGTGTTTGACGTTATAGGGTTTATAGTATTTTTTTAGTAATAAAAGTAATAACTGGGATAATATCGTAGTTCTATTCTTTTTCCCCATTTTATCTCGTCTCTCTCTTCTTTGTGCTCTTAGTGCAAGCCATAGGTTTACCTGCCTAGGCTGGCTTGTAAACCTTTGGGTACGCCTGAGGCGTATAAATCTTTGTGGTTTCTCTTTCCGCCCTTCGTCTTCAATGCTGTTTTTTGTAAAAAACTACGCATTCAACGGCTCAGAGTGATAAGCTCAGAATGACCGAAATTATCAACCTTTTCTTCAACCATTTTTAAGCAAATTAGAAAAAAAACTAAAAAAAGCTATTTCCATAACTGTTAACAAACAAATAAGATAAGGTATTGGTTTTATCTAAAGAAAAACCGTATCGATAAAAAAATCACGAAAAGCTTGACGGGAAATCTTCTTAAAAACAATTCGCTGCATATATATCGATAAGGAAATGTCGTTAAAGGAGTTTTGATGAAAAATGGAGTTAATGATTCTGCCATTAGAAGGCTGCCGATTTATTATAGGCACATTCTCGTAATGCATACCGCTGGCGTAGAATTTACCTCTGCACGAATATTGTCTGAATTGACCGGTGTTCATCAAACTCAAATTCGTAAAGATATTGCTCTTACCGGTTTGGTTGGAATTCCCAAAAAAGGTCATAATGTAAATGACCTTATTGAAGGAATAAAATCATTTTTAAATTGGGGTAATATTAAAGATACAGTGCTAGTCGGAGCCGGGAATTTGGGTAAAGCAATTTTGAAGTATGATAAATTCAAAGATTTTGGAATTCAAATTGTGGCTGCTTTTGATGTGGATGAAGAGGTTATTGGAAAAGTAATTAATAACATCAAAATTTATTCTGCTGAAGAATTGCAAAGCATCTGTATTCAAAAGAATATCAAACTGGGAATTATTTGCACACCTCCTGAAATTTCTCAAAAGGTTACCGACGAATTGATTCTAGGTGGCATTAAGGGAATTTGGAATTTCACTCAATCGCAGTTGAATGTTCCGGATGAAATCGTTGTGGAAACGGTTGATTTATATCGAGGGTTAGGAGTAATTTCCAAACGCTTATCTGAAAAAAAAATACAAAAATATAAAAAAAAATAGGAGGAGCAAAATGCAAGCTAAAAAAGAAAAGAGTATGCAGTTAGCTCGAAGTTTTAACAAGGTAATTGAAATCGTAAACGAATACAATTGCGATTCAACTAAAGTTATTGCAATTATGCAAGCAGTTCAAGAGGAGTATCGTTATCTACCGGAAGAGGTTCTCACTTATGTGGCAACAATGTTAGATATGTCTCCGGCAACAATTTACGGGGTGGCAACATTTTATAGTCATTTTTCATTAACACCCAAAGGTAAAAATATTGTTAAAATTTGTGACGGGACAGCTTGTCACGTGAAGGGAAGTGGAAAGTTGATTGATGCTGTTCGAAAAAAACTTGATTTATCAGCAAAAACAATTACTACCCCTGATATGCTTTTCACTTTGGAGACTGTCTCTTGTTTAGGCGCCTGTGGTTTAGCTCCTGTAATTTTGATTAATGATGAAGTGTATGGTCAGGTGAGTATTAAACAAACACTTGAATTAATCGAAGATCTAATTAAAAAGGAGGCAAGCAATGGCTAATACAGTAAATTTATCAAATGAAAAACAACTATTTGAAAATTCATATAACAAAATCGATAGAAGAATAATTGTATGTGCCGGAACTGGTTGTATTGCCAATGGCTCATTAAAAATTCATGACAAATTAGTGGATGAAATAAAAGCAAAAGATTTAGCTATTGATATTGAATTAGATTATGAAGAACCTAAAGAAGGCTTGCTTATATCCCGAAGTGGCTGCCAAGGGTTTTGCCAAGTTGGCCCACTTATTACTATCTTACCGGATAATATTATGTATTGTCAGGTTAAAGAAGATGATGTAGATAGAATAATTGATGAAACATTAATTGGAAATGAAGTAATCGAAGACCTTTTGTATAAAGACGTTAGTTCCGGAAAACGCTATAAAGGTACAGAAGAGATACCATTTTATACACGCCAACAGCGTACTGTTATCAAAGATTGTGGCTTCATAAATCCTGAAGATATTAGAGAATATATTGGCGGAAATGGTTATGAAGGAGCTAGGAGAGCTTTCAGCGAAATGACATCAGCAGAAGTATGTCAATTGGTAAAAGATTCCGGTCTTCGTGGTCGAGGCGGCGGTGGATTTTCCACAGGCTTCAAGTGGGAACTTACTTTAGTAAATAAAAGCGACAAAAAATATGTAATTTGTAACGGCGATGAAGGTGATCCGGGTGCATTTATGGATAGAAGCATTTTGGAAGGTAATCCTCATAGCGTTATCGAAGGTATGTTGGTAGCGGCAAAGGCTATTGAAGCTGATGAAGGATATGTTTATGTAAGAGTGGAATATCCATTAGCAGTAAAAAGAATGCGAACAGCGATAAAAGATGCAGAAGCAATGGGGATCTTGGGCGATAACGTATTTGGCTCAGGTAAAAGATTCACCATTTCTGTAAAAGAAGGTGCCGGAGCATTTGTTTGTGGAGAAGAAACAGCGCTTATTGCTTCGATTGAAGGAAAACGAGGAATGCCAAAACCAAAGCCACCATTCCCAGCTGTGAAGGGGCTTTTCGATAAACCAACTGTTATTAATAATGTGGAAACTTTGGCAACTATTCCAATAATTCTTTTGGATGAAGAAAACAAATTTAAACAATTGGGGACTGAAAAATCTCCGGGAACAAAAACTTTTGCACTTACCGGAAATGTGGTAAATACCGGGCTAATTGAAGTACCTTTTGGAACAACTGTTCGTAAAATTGTATTTGATATTGGTGGCGGTGTTGTTAATGCTAAAGGTGAGATAGATAATGATGATTTCAAATTAGTGCAAATTGGTGGTCCTTCCGGTGGATGTCTTACTGAAGAACATCTTGATATTCCACTTGATTTTGATTCTCTGAAATCGATCGGAGCAATGATAGGTTCAGGTGGATTGGTAGTGATGAATAAAAGCACCTGCATTATTCAGGTAGCAAAGTTTTTCATGCAATTTACCCAAAATGAATCATGCGGGAAATGCATTCCATGTCGTGAAGGAACCAAGCAGATGCTTGAACTTTTAAATGACATTGTCGAAGGTGTGGCAACTGCAGAAACATTAGAATTACTAACTAAGACTGCTAAAACAGTTCAGAAAGCTTCATTATGCGGATTAGGAAAATCTGCTCCAAATCCAATTCTTAGTACAATGAAATATTTCCGTGAAGAGTATGAAGCACATGTATTTAAGAAAATATGTCCGGCGAAAGAATGTAAAGCGCTTACGGTTTTTGAAATAATTCCTGAACTTTGTAAAGGTTGTACTCTCTGTGCTCGAAAATGTCCGGTTGATGCAATCGAAGGAAAAGTTCGTGAGATCCACAGAATTGATCCGGATAAATGTATAAAATGCGGTGTATGTGTAGAAACATGTAAATTTAATGCAATTACCGGAGGTGCATAATGGCAAAAGAATTTGTAACTATAAATAATATAAAAATTCCTCTTGAAGGTGAAAAAAATATTCTGGCTGTTACTAGGAAAGCGAAGATAGATATTCCTACTTTTTGTTATCATTCAGAACTAAGTGTTTATGGTGCTTGCCGTTTATGCTTGGTTGATGTAGATGGAATGGGAATTGTGGCTTCATGTTCTACTGCTCCGGCAGATGGAATGGTTATTAAAACTCATACTCAGGAAATTCGAGAAATGAGAAAAACCACAATGGAACTATTATTGGCAAATCATACCATGACTTGTACAAGCTGTGGGAAAAGTGGCGATTGCAAACTTAGTGATATTGCTACTAAGCTGGGAGTTAATGAAGTAAGATATAAAAAAACAAAAGAAGATAAGCCACTTGATATTGGCGATAGCTTAGTTAGAGATCCTAATAAGTGTATTTTATGTGGTGACTGTGTTCGCTTTTGTTCAGAAATTCAAGGAATTGCAGCTATCGATTTTGCGCATCGTGGAGAAGATGTAATTGTTACTCCTGCCTACGGAAAAAACTTGGATCATGTAGATTGTATCAATTGTGGTCAATGTGCTGCTGTGTGCCCAACCGGTGCAATAATGCCAAAATCTGATATTGATAGAGTTTGGAAAGCATTGGATAGTGATAACGTTGTGGTGGCACAAGTTGCTCCGGCTGTACGGGTAGCTCTTGGCGAAATGTTTGGCATGA
>DAOWES010000205.1 GCA_030638385.1 Candidatus Cloacimonadota bacterium
AAACCATATTTAGTAATAGCAGATAGCATTGATATTAATGATACAACAAAACCAATGATTAGTGATAATGACTATGAAAGTTATTACACTATCGCTTCTAAAGATAGTTTACATAGTGCCACTACTAAAGAATTTAAAATCGATATCTCCAAGCTAGTACAAGGTATTATTTCCGATGACATTGTAAACAAAGGAATATTGTTAAGATCAGTTTATGAAAGTATGGATCTGAAACATTTGGAATTTGAAACAGTAACTCCGGAATTAAGAATTATCTACACCGTTCCTGTATTGGAAAATTAAATAAATTTGGAGATAAAATGAAAAAATTACTCTATATTTTATCGATTATCATCTTCATATTTGGTTGTAATAAGAGAGAAGAACAACCTATTGCTGCCCAAGTGAATGATGAAATATTAACTATTGAAAAACTACAATCAGGTTTTTCAGAGCAGCAATGGAATTTAAAATCAAATGCAGAAAAAAAGCAATTAGTACAAGATTGGATAGACCTGACTGTTCTTGCTCAAGCTGCCGATAGAGAAGAAATCTCAGCAACTCCTGAAGTTAGTTTTCGAATAGAAAATTCAATAAAATCTATTAAAGCTAATTCATTGATTGCTCAAAGATTAAGCTCTATTGAAATTACTGAAAATGATCTTTTTAATTATTACAAATTACATCAAAATAGATATGAAAAAACAAAGAAAGAGTATAAAGTTCAACAAATTTATACTAACGATTTTGAAACAAATAAATTAGTATTGGAAGCTATTAAAAATGGCATGCAATTTACTGATGCTGCTAAAACATATTCTCAGGAAAAAGCAGGAAAAAAAGGTGGATATATTGGCTTTGTTGGCAAAGAAGATGTTGAAAAAGTAGTTTGGAAAAAACTGACAAAACTTAAAAAATGGCATTATGATACAGTGAATACTGCCAAAGGTTTTTATATTGTTAGGTACTATCAAACTAGAAATGTGAAAATTAATAAAAAATTTATTGAAGTTAAAGATGAAATAAGAACTAAAGTTTTGAAAGAGAAACAAAATCAACTCTATAATCAACTTGTAGAAGAAGTTAAAAATCAAACAGAAAAAATTATAATATCCATATAACAACAGGAGAAAATAATGAAAAAAGTAATTAATCTAATATTACTAACTTTGCTGGTAACATTTTTGTCGGCCGAAGTAATTGATGAAATTGTGGCGAAAGTTGGTCGAGAAGTAATTTTACGAAGTGAGCTGGAAGAGAGAAAGCAGCAAATGAATGCAGCTGAGATGATTACAACTGATATAAGTAATTATGAAATATTAAATGAAATGATTGATTCTAAACTGATAATTCAAAAAGCACTTGAAGAAGATTTTGAGGTAGATGAATTAGAAGTTAAAGAACTTGCCGAACAACAGATTAAAGAGATCGCTTCAAGATTTCCCAATGAATATAACTTTAAGCAAAGTCTTAAACAAGAGATGAATATTACAGTGCCGGAGCTTAAAGAATTTTATATTCAAATGATGACAGAACAAAAGTTAAAAGATCAGATAATTAATAGTGAAATCAAAGCAAAAATATCTATCACAGACAGTGAAGTTGAAAACTATTATGAAGAACACAAAGATGAGATTCCCATGTGCGAAGAAACGGATCGAATTGGAATGATCATGAAGTCTGTTCAGGCCAGCAAAGAAACCAAAGAAAAAGCATTTATAAAAATCAATAAATTACGTCAGCGTATTGCCGATGGAGACGATTTTGCCGAACTTGCCAAAGAAAATAGTGAATGTCCCAGTGGAAATGTAGGTGGCGATTTGGGATTTTTTGGCAAAGGAATGATGGTGAAAGAATTTGAAGATTCAGCATTTAACTTAATTCAAGGTGAAATAAGTGGAGTGGTTGAAACAACTTTTGGATATCATCTCATCAAAGTGTATGAGAAAAAAGAAAATGAAGTTAAAGCTTCTCATATTCTTATCAAAGTAGAACCAACCGAAGTTGATATAAAAGCAACCAATATACTTATGGATAAAGTGTTAAGTGATTTGCGGGAAGGTGCTGATTTTTCTGAGATGGCAAAGAAATATTCCGACGATGATCAAACAGCTGTAAATGGTGGAATCATCGGAGATTTCCCCAATAACGCTTATCCTGAATTATTCAATAATCAATTGAATAACTTGGATTATGGTCAATATTCGGAAATTATTCACGAAGGTGATATGTTGTATATTTTATATAAACAGAAAAAAATTGCAGCCAGATCTTATGAATATGAAGAGATTTACGATAAATTAAACGAATTTGTTAGAAATAATAAAGAGCTTGAACTTTATGATGATTGGATAAAAGAACTTCATAAAGAAACTTATATTGAAATCTTGATGAGTGAATAACCTGATGAAGAAAGAAATTAAGAATATCAATGTACTTATTTCCACTTTGTTTGGAGTAGGATATTTTCCCAAAGCACCAGGAACTGCCGGAACTGCTGTTGCAGCAATAGTTTATTATTTTTTACCAATTGCTGATAATATGCTAAGTTGGTTACTGTTTTTGTCATACATTCTTATCATGAGTTTGTTATCTGTATTTTTCATTACCAAAGCAGAAAATATTTTAGGTCATGATAATGGTAAAATTGTGATTGATGAATTTTTGGGATATATGATAGCTGTGCTATTTCTTCCTAAAACTATTTGGATAATTATCGGAGCTTTTATTTTATTTAGATTTTTTGATATTATCAAACCGGAGCCGGTAAATATGTTGCAAAAACTTCCCAAAGGTTGGGGGGTGATGGTTGATGATTTGATGGCGGGAGTATATGCAAATTTGGTATTACAAATAATTGTAAGATTAATATTGTAAATTCAGTAAATATGCAAACCTCTAATGTGTTGTGTTTATGTATGTTAGGGATAGGTGGTATCTTGGTTTAAGTTATCTATATCTAATAAATGAGAATACTATGTTTTTAGTATTAAAAAAAGACTCATTTTAGAAATAGCTTGAAACAATAAAGATACTTTTGAAGTTTGTTTTGAAAATAAATATGTTATAGTGTAACGTAGTTATAAATATATCAATCAAGGAGATTTATTATGTATTCTTTTTTAATGGAAGTGGGAGCTACACCGGCAAATGGAGCTCAACAAAATATGTTAATGCAGTTTTTGCCATTTATTTTGATAGCGGTAGTTTTCTATCTTTTCATCATTCGTCCTCAGCAAAAAAAGCAGAAAGAGCATCAGGCAATGATAGATGCAATAGCGATTAATGATGAAGTTTTTACATCAAGTGGAATTAAGGGAAAAGTCGTAAATATCAAAAAAGATAAAAACATCATTGTTTTACGGGTAGATGATACAACTGGAACCAAAATAGAGTTTCAGCGTGAAGTAATTACAACAATTGTAAAACAATAAGATCAGTAGTTAATAACAAAAAAGAGTAATTTTTTTGTGATTGGAAGAAATTACAAAAAAAATATGGAAGTAGATATGATAAGAGAACCAAAGCTATTATCTGTTAGGATAATAGGAGATAGAGTACTTAGCCAAAAAGCTAAACCAATAGAAAATATTACACCTGAGCTGAAAGAGTTCATCGAAGATATGATTTATTCGATGTATGAGACAGACGGAATTGGTTTAGCAGCTACACAAGTGGGAGAATCTATTCGAGTATTTGTGGTAGATATAGAATGGCATCAAGAAGGCTGTTCAAAAAATCCGCTTGTCTTCATTAATCCAAAATTTACTTTTTTTGAAGGTGAATCTGTTAATGAAGAGGGTTGTTTAAGTATTCCCGGTGTATATGAAAAAGTAACCAGAGCGGAAAAAGTTGTTATTGAAGCGTTAAATATTGATGGTGAAAAGTTTACCATTGATACGGACGAGTTTTTGGCAATTGCAATGCAGCACGAGTACGATCATTTAGATGGCATTTTGTTTATTGATAAAGTACCAAAATTAAAAATGATATTGCATCGTAAATGCATTAAGGAACTTAAACAAACAACCGATGAGAATGGTGTAAATATTGGCTAAGTTACTAAAAATTGTTTTTATGGGAACTCCGGATTTTGGAGTTCCCTGTTTTCGATTAATGGTTGAAAGTGGATATAAACCAATTTTGTGTATTACTCAACCGGATAGACCAAAAGGACGAAATAAAAAACTCCAACCTCCGGCCATAAAGCTTGAGGCCGAAAAATTTGGTATTGCTGTAGCTCAGCCCGAAGATGTGAATAATGAAGAGTTTTTACAAAAACTCGAACAACTTGTTCCGGACATTATCGTTACAGTTGCTTATGGTGGATATCTAAAAAAAAGAATTCGAAAAATAGCAAAATTTGGTTGTATAAATCTTCATCCTTCACTTTTACCTAAATATCGAGGCTCTGCTCCGATGAATTTCAGCTTGTTTAATGGTGATAAAAAAACCGGAATTTCCATTTTTAAAATTGTAGCAAAAATGGATGCCGGACCAATTATCTATCAAAGAGAAGTTGAAATAGGGGCTGCTGAAAACTATTCTAGTTTGTATAAACGACTCTCTATCCTTGGTGCTGAAGATATGATTAACGTTTTGCAAATGTATGAGAATAATCAAGTTGATTTAACTCCTCAAGACCATACTCAAGCTACATTTAGCAACAAAATATTCAAACCTGATATGTGTTTAGATTGGGATAATTGTGCCGAAAATATTCAAAATAGAGTGAGAGGACTGGGTGAATATCCGGGAATTACTGCAAGCTTCAGGGAAAAACGTATTAAGATAATTGAACTAGATATAACTGATGAAACTTCCCCTAAAGCAAGTGGAACCATAATTGAAGTTATTAAGAATATTGGAATTTTGGTAGCTACAAAAGATAAAAATATCATCATTAAAAAGTTACAGCCTGCCGGAAAAAAAATTATGACAGCTCATGCTTTTAATTTGGGTGCACGTATACTGGAAGGTGAAAAGTTTGAAAACGGTTTCTAGGAAAGATAATCAAGGATTATTCCTTTCATTATTCATGTTCAGCATTATTATCTTAATGCTGTTTGTTTCTTTTGTTATTTGGTTTATTTCACCCAGATTAAATCAATTAAATTATAGTGGAAGTTTAAATGCAGATATTCTGAAAATTGTTTTTTCTTTGCTGACTGTTTTTATAACCTCTTTGTTTTTAGCTATTTATTGGAAAAAGAAAGTACCTGTAATTCATTATTTTTTAGATGTTGTTATCAGAATTAGTTATCCGAGAATAATGAAAATTGGTAATCTTTTGAATATTCAGGAGAAGAAGATAAAGAGTTCATTTTTACAGGTGAATAATAATATTATCGAAAATGAAAATAATAAGTATAATTCTAAAAATCTATTGTTATTGATCTCACAAGAATATCAGCATAAAGATTGTAATATTCGTATAACCAATAACATTGAAAATTGTCATAATTGCATTAATTGCAACATTGGTAAAATCTATGGTTATGCCAAAGATAATAATTTAAATTTAGAGATTATGAGAGGGATAACATCTACTCTTAATACAATTGCATCTTATAAACTTATTATTGCCATTGCTAGCAATGAAGAACTTATTGAGATTTTAAAGAAAACTGATTCTGTAAGAATTTATGGAATTTTAAATGAAAATTATAATTGTGAATCAAAGGAATTTGATGTTATATCGCAAGTTGATTCAGTTATAGGTAAACTTCATTAAATTATGAATAAAAAAGATAAAAAGAAATTTAAAAGAAAAAATATTCGTCTAAAAAATATTGAAATAGATAATCTTAATGAGTTTGAAGATGATGAAGTTGTGGAAGATAAAAGAGCAACTCATAAAACGTCTAAAAAAGGGAAGAAAAGTACAAAATCTGACCTTGATTTAAAAGAAGCACGAGTAATTGAAGTTTTATCAAATAATAAATGCAAAGTGAAATTTGATAATGAAGTGTTAGAATGCGTAATTAGCGGACGACTAAAACATGTAACTCATAAAACAAGAACGATTATTGCTGTTGGCGATATCGTGAATATTGACATTGCAAATGAGAACCGCATTGAAGAAATTTTACCTAGGAAAAACAGCCTTTCCCGATTCACGGAAGATAGCTTCCAGAAAGAGGTTATCTTAGCAGCTAATGTTGATCAAGTGGTTATCACAGGTTCTTTTTTTGAGCCGGACTTAAATCTTGGACTCATCGATCGATATCTTTGTGTTGCCAATATTTTCGATATAACCGCAATAATTTGCATAAATAAAATTGATCTTGCTTATGAAGAAATTATTGAAGAATTAGACTTTTACAAACAAAATGGCTACAAAGTTATCTTTACTTCCATAAAAACAGGCCAAGGAATTTCTGAATTAAAAAATCAATTACAAAATTGTGAAACTGTCTTTTCCGGAGCTTCCGGTGTGGGTAAATCATCGCTGATAAATCTGTTGCAACCCGGTTTGAATTTACGGGTTTCGGAAGTAAGTGACTATAGTGGAAAGGGAATGCACACCACCACAAGTGCCAGACTCATAGAGTGGAATTTTGGCGGATTTTTAGTTGATACTCCCGGAATAAGATCTTTCACGCTTCATAGTAAATTCAAAAATATTATTCCGGATCTATTTCCCGGATTTGATAGATATTTAGGCGGGTGTAAATTTTTGGATTGTACGCATACCCACGAGATCAAATGTGGAGTTAAAGAAGCTGTTGAAAAAGGCCTCTATTCCGAAGAACATTATGAAAGCTATTTACGCATTATGGAATCTTTATAGGAGAATTCATGAAAAATTTTGGTATTTTTTTTAATCCACAAGTTGCAAATGAAGAGAAGATATTTAATTTACTGAAAAAGCTACATGAGAATGAAGGAATCTATTTCTACAGATTCTTAGAGCAGAAAGATTTTGTTCCCGACTTTTTTTGCAATACCGATCTTAACGATAGCCGAAAATTAGATTATATTTTTGTATTTGGTGGTGATGGAACTATCTTACGAGCGGTTCATTTTGCCTTGGAAATAGATGTTCCAATTTTAGGAATAAATTTTGGGAAATTGGGCTTTTTGTCTGAAAGTAATTTACATGAATTAGAACGTTCTATCAAAGATTTATGTGAGGGGAAATTTAAATTACAGCCCAGAATGCTTTTAAATGTTCAAATAAAAAGAGATGCAAAAATAATATATTCCGATTTAGTTCTTAATGATGCAGTTATTTATCGAGGTGAAGTTTCCAGGCTTATTAATATTAAATATTCTTGTAATAACCGTTTTGTGATGGAAACCAGATGTGACGGTGTGATTATTGCAACTCCCACAGGCTCTACTGCCTATAACCTCTCGGCCGGTGGACCTATTATCTCTCCTTTAATGGAGGCGATGGTAGTTACTCCGCTTAATCCTCATGTGCTTACCGTGCGCCCAATTGTCTTTTCCGCCAAAGATATACTAAGATTTACCATTACCCAAACGGAAAATGAAAGTGTTTTAAACCTTGATGGCAGAAAAAGTCATGATTTAAAAAAGGGTGATGTTGTTATCATTAAATCTGCTTTAAGAAAAGTTAATTTTATCAAATTAAACAATAATACCTTCTTTAGTATTCTCCGGAAAAAATTTCACTTAGGTAGGAAATAAGATGATTAAATCGTTATCTATAGAGAATTTTGTAATTGTAGAAAAATTGGAATTGAACTTTTCGAAAGGATTGCAAATATTATCCGGTGAAACAGGTGCCGGTAAATCAATTGTGGTTGGCGCAATTCAATTGAGTTTGGGTGGCAGTGTAAGAAATGGAATGTTGTTTGATAAAGATAAACCGGCAATAATTGAAACAGTTTTTAAAATTGATAAAAATAATCGTGATTTAACTACCCTAATTAACAAATATGAGATCGATACGAGTGAAAATGAGATATATTTTCGTAAGGAGATTTCAACAAATTTGCGTGGGAAAAGTTTCGTTAATGGCAGAAGAGTTTCCAATAGTATAATTAAAGAGTTCAATAATGTTTTTATAGATTTTCATGGTCAGCGTGATCAGCAGAAACTTTTTGATAATGAATATCAGCTGGAACTAATTGATAAATATGGAGATATTATTCCGGATCGTGATAAGTTTGGTGAATTTTATTATCAAACATTAAAAAGATCCGAGCAATTGAATAAACTTCAAAAGAGTGAAGAGCAGCAGCGTGAAAAAATGAAGTTATATGAGTATCAACTTATTGAAATCGCTGAAATTGGCTTGCAAGAAAATGAAGATGAAAAATTGCAATCTGAATTGAATCTTCTAACTCATGCTGAAGATATAATTAACTGTGCCACTGAACTTGAACAAGATGTTTATGAGAAGGAACATTCTATTTACGACGCGATTAATTTATTTATTTTTAGGCTTTCTGAATTTGAAAAAGATAATGAACATATTGCCAAAGGACTATCTTTGTTACGAGATTCTGCTGCAAATTTAGAAGAAGCAGTTGAAGAAATTCGCGATCTTCAAGGAATAATTGAATTCGATACAGTGCGAATGGAAAGTGTGCAAAATCGTTTAAATGAACTAAATAATCTAAAAATGAAATATAAGATGAATATTTCTGAAATAATGAAATATTCAAATAAAATTGAGCTTGAACTTAAGTCGTTTTCTTCCAATAAAGAAAATATTGGTAAATTGCAGCAGCTCTTAGATGAAGATTTAAATAAGCTGAATATTTTGGCAGAGAAACTTTCTCGGAAACGAATTTCCGCTGCTAAATTATTTGAAAAAGAGCTCATGCAAAATATTAGAGAGTTAGCTATTCCCGATGCAATGATTAATATTAAATTTGACAAACAAATTAAATATTCAAATAGCTGTCTTCGTGATTATAGCAATAATGGCATTGATGAAGTAGAAATCTACTTCAGTGCAAATAAAGGAAAAGAAGTTCAACCATTAAAATTGGCAGCTTCCGGCGGGGAACTCTCCAGGTTTATGTTAGCAGTAAAAAAAATATTATCAGATAAACTTTCTCAAAGAACTGTTATTTTTGATGAAATTGATACCGGTATTGGTGGCAAAACTGCAGAGCTATTGGGTGAGTTTATTTATGAGATATCAAAATATCATCAAGTAGTGTGCATAACTCATTTGGCTCAAATAGCAGCATTTGCCAATAAGCATTATGCCATTTATAAAAAAGATACAAACAGTAAAACAGTGGTAGATATTAGATATCTTGATCTGCATAAGAGAAAAAATGAGATTGCACGCATGATGAGTGGATCCAACTCTGAAATTGCATTAAAATATGCAGATGAAATATTAACAAAATTGGGAGAGCAGTATGATTAAATTAAAGGCGACAACACAATATGCTATCATTGTGTTAATTTTTATTCTATCAGTTTACATTGGATTGAAAGATTCACAACTATTACAAAAATCGAAACCGGAATTAACTATCAACAATAAGCAAGTTGAGCAGATTTTTAATGAAAGTATTAATTTTAAGAAAATACGGACAATATATAAAACAGATAATCTTGAAGAGACCTTAAATCAGCTATCTAATATTATTTCAGAAGAGAGTATGAATGATATCTATTCTATTAAGAAAAGTAATTATTTTGTCGGAATTTATGAATTTGATACAGAAAATTATAAAAAAATAATCAACTCCTTACGTAGTGTGAAAGGGCTTGAAACTGAGCGTGTTGAAAAAAAGAATAATGTTGAAAAATTTGTTAATATTGATGAAAATATAAAAAATTATAAAATGAGTAAAGAAGCTATTAAGGCTCAATTAACCTCTAAAGCAATCTCTTCCTCCTCGAAGCGTGAATTACGAAAAGAATTGGATAGAATTCAAGCTAAAATTGATAGCTTAATCTATTTACCAAAATTTATTGAGAAAAGCAAAAAAAATGATCTATTATATATTTCAATTCAACAAAATTTAGCTTCAGCATCAACTACTTCAGATAAGGTTAAAATTTTCTTGAAAACTACACCTTTGGTTCTTTTGGGGTTATGTCTTGGTTTAGTGATTCTTTATTTATTTCTAATTTTAATGATAAAATTAATGAAATTGATGGGAGTAAGAACATCAAGTTCAGGTTCTGCCGGCAATGGTTATAATAACTATTACACTCGCGGTAAAAAGAAGGTAAAAAGAAAGTATAAGGACGATTCAGATAAATAGGAGAACTTATGGAACTATGGATGATTTGGGTAGGTGCCGGGATTATTTGTTTAATTATTGAGATATTTACTCCGGGTTTTCTTTTTATGAGTTTTGGCATAAGTGCGATAATTACAGGACTTTCTTCATTGTTTATTCATCCTGTTTATTGGCAAATTTTTCTCTTTGCTATTTTTTCTATTTTGTTGTTTATCAATCTTAGAAAGATCAGTGATCGATTAATTTCCAAAGCTAACAAGCCGACAAACGTTTCTGCACTAATAGGTAAAACAGGAATTGTAATGCAGGATATTCTGAAAGATGGAAAAGGATATGTGAAGATTGGTGGAGAAGGGTGGGCTGCTATTGCTGACGATAACGAATTATTATCTGAAAAAATTAAAGTGGTGGTAGTTGCTATTGATGGAAATAAAGTTGTAGTGAAAAAGGCTGAGGAGGAATAATGATTATTGTACTATTAATATTTGTGGCATTCGTAATTGTCTTATTGGCAAAAGGCTTAGTTGTTATTAAACAAGCTCAAGTAATGATTATAGAAAGATTGGGGAAATATCATACTACTTTGCAAAGTGGATTGCATATCATTTGGCCTGTTTTTGATAAACCCAGACAAATTAGTTGGCGTTATGTAAAAAACGACTACAAGGGAAATAAGTTTGTTCAAGTAAAGAATGAAAATCGCATTGATATGCGTGAAACAGTTTACGATTTTCCACGTCAGAATGTGATAACCAGCGATAATGTTTCCATTGAAATAGATGCCTTGCTGTATTTTCAAGTAACAGATCCGATAAAATCTGTATATGAGATAAATAATCTTCCCAATGCGATTGAAAAACTAACTCAGACAACCTTGAGAAACGTTATTGGGGAATTGGAATTAGATAAAACACTTACCTCTCGCGATACGATTAATAACAAACTTCGTATGATCTTAGATGAAGCAACGGATAAATGGGGTGTGAAGGTAAATAGAGTGGAATTGCAAGATATTAATCCACCTAAAGAGATAAAAGTAGCGATGGAAAAACAGATGCGTGCAGAGCGAGATCGTAGAGCAAAAATCTTGGAAGCGGAAGGTGATAAGCGTGCTAAGGTTTTGGTGGCAGAAGGTGAAAAAGAAGCTAGAATTGCCATAGCGGAAGGTGAGGCAAGAGCTAGATTTTTGGTTGCTGAAGCTGAGGCTAAAGCGATTCATGAAATTTCCTCATCTGTGAAATCCACCGGAACAGACCCGGCCCAATATCTCATTGCGCTTAAATATATAAGTGCTTTTGCTGAAGTTATTAAGAACAACGATAAAACAGTTGTTGTGCCTTATGAATCTTCTGCAATGTTAGGCTCAGTTAAGATGATAGAAAACATTTTTAAAAGCTAAAAATAATGAACTCGTAAGAAAGATACATTTGTCATCTTGAGCCGCTGAATGCGTAGTTTTTACTAAAACAGCATTGGAGACGAAGGATGACAGCATTTGATGATTTCAGGCTTTTCACGAGTTAGTTAAAATAATATTTTATAGTTGAATAGATTCAAATATAAATTTCTAAGACACAATGCTTAAGGGATTTCAAAAAATCCTTTACACTTTGTGTCTTTGTTTTTTTTAGAAGATTCAGAAAATGATAAAAAAGTAATTATATAAGGAGTATATTATGTCAGAAATTATATCAATTTATGGAAGAGAAATTCTCGATAGTAGAGGAAATCCTACAGTAGAGGTAGAAGTTTACCTTGAGAGTGGTTATATGGGAGTCGCTGCTGTTCCATCAGGAGCTTCAACCGGCGAATATGAAGCTGTGGAGCTTAGAGATGGCGATAATGACAGATACCTTGGAAAAGGTGTTTTGAAGGCTGTAAACAATGTAAATGAACTCATCGCGCCGGAATTGGTGGGATATGATGTGGAAGATCAAGCTTTATTAGATAACATCATGTTAGATCTTGATGGAACAGAGAATAAGGCAAAACTTGGTGCTAATGCTATTTTGGGTGTTTCTTTGGCTTGTGCTAGAGCAGCGGCTGCAGAGCAAGGTGTGGCACTTTATAAATATCTTGGCGGACCCAATGCACGCTTGTTACCTGTGCCAATGTCAAATATCTTAAATGGTGGATCTCATGCCGATAACAATGTTGACCTGCAAGAATTTATGATTATGCCAATTGGTGCTAAAACTTTCCGTGAAGCTCTTCGTATGAATACAGAAGTTTTCCATTCACTTAAAGAAATCTTAAAATCTCTTGGCTTAAATACAGCAGTTGGTGATGAAGGTGGTTTTGCTCCGGATTTAAAATCTAATGAAGAAGCTCTTGAAATAATTATCAAAGCTATCAAGAAAGCGGGTTACCGTCCGGGTGAAGATATCTCTATCGCTCTTGATCCTGCTTCATCAGAATTCTATAAAAACGGAAAGTATCACCTTGATGCAGAGGGAAGAGTTCTTTCTTCTGACGAAATGGTTGATTTCTGGGTTGATCTCGTAGAGAGATATCCAATTATTTCAATCGAAGATGGTTTGGACGAGAATGATTGGGAAGGTTGGAAAAAACTTGTTGAAAAATTGGGCGATAAAATTCAGATTGTTGGCGATGATCTTTTTGTAACAAATGTAGAAAGATTGAAGCGTGGAATTAAAGAGAAAGCTGCAAATTCTATTTTGATCAAACTTAATCAAATTGGCTCACTTACCGAAACTCTCGATACAATGGAAACTGCTCAAAAAGCAAATTTCACTTGTGTTGTTTCTCATCGTAGTGGGGAAACTAGTGATACTTTTATCGCAGACTTGGCTGTGGCTTTAAATACAGGACAAATCAAAACAGGTTCACTTTGTAGATCTGAAAGAATTGCCAAATACAATCAGTTGTTACGCATTGAAGATGAATTGGGCGAAACTGCAAGATTTGCCGGAAAAGATGTTTTCTATAATATCAAATAGATAAAATATAATAGTAAAAACGCCGGATTAAATTCCGGCGTTTTATTTATGGAGGTTTTGATGAGGAAATTATTTTTTCTAATTATCGTTGGAATAAGTTTGGTCGGATGTTCTACCCAAGCAGAAATAAATATTATCAACCGTACTAATAACAATTTGTATATTGCGCTAGAAGGTGAATCTTATGTTTTGGAAGGTTCAGAAAATAAAGTAATTACTATTGATACAGGAAAAAGAAATATCTTTTCCGAAGAAATTACCAAAGTAGAGCTTCAGCTTGAAGGCGAAACATTCATGATGCAATTAGGAGATCCTTATGGTTATGTTACCGGCGAATACTATAACACAACAGATTTAGAATTAAAGCAAAATGAAACTCGAAATATCTATTGTGATCCTACTCATGCAGGATTTAAGGTTTATAACAATTTTGGTAAATTAATAAGCTCAATTAAATATTTTGCAAATAATGATACTATGGATCATGTCTGTGCCACAGATTTGGAAGAGGAAGATTTTGCTTTTCAACAACTTAGATATTATACTGATGGCGATACAATCTATTACACTTTCGAATTGAATTTTGACGATGGTTCTCACAATGTTTATGGTGGCCCGGGAAATTTGATGGAATTGGACGAGCTCTTTTATATCGATAAGGATACAGAAAAAAAATAGCTCGTCTCATTGAGGCTAAACTCTCATGTTTCGAGAGCAAAATAGAGTGCCACACCTCACCTCGATCCTCTCCTGAGAGGAGAGGAGGGTAATTAAAAAACAACAACATTGGCGACAAGCATGCCTGAGGCCTAGCATTTCTCCTTTTCGATAGGGTAAAACCTTTCTTTAAAATACATAAAATCCTGCGGATTAAAATAGACACAGATCAACACAGATTTGTGCGACTATGGCTTACTTAAAAATAGCAAAGTGTGAAAATCCCCTCTATCAGAGGGGTGGCAACTAAGATTCGGCTCTGAACAAAGTGAAGAACGATATCTACGAGTCGGCTACGAATC
>DAOWES010000279.1 GCA_030638385.1 Candidatus Cloacimonadota bacterium
AAAATGAATTTTAAAATTGTAGTATGTTAAATGAAATCGTATAACAAGCGTGTCAGCGGTTCAGTCTCGTGGTTTGTTTCGCCTGAATCGTACCGATTCAGGCTTGGTTTGGGTTTCGGGTTGGGATCGTCCCGATCCCGCCGCAGACGCAGACCGTTACGTGAAATTAGGAGGTTAAATGGATAGAGAAGTTAGTTCAATTAGTACATTATTAAAAATCATTGAGAATTATTCAAAATTAAATCAACTGAAATTAGATGAAACAAATTACAAAGATTTAATTGAAAAACTACCAGAATCTAAGTCTATTAGTAAAAAACAATCAATTTTGAACTTAAACAAAGCATATCAAAGTGAGACGTTAGTACTTGTTTTAGGTGCTGGAATTTCAATTGATTTTGGCACACTTTCTTGGACTGACTTGCTTCAAAATCTTATGGTTCACACTATAGAAAAAGAAAAAACAATTTCAAATATTTTATCTAAATTATTTAATGATATTTTTTCACCAAACCCATTAATTGCAGGAAGATATTTGCAAAATTATTTTGATGAAAAAAACAAATCTTTTGAATCAATGGTTAGAAATGTATTATATTCAACCGTTGATAAAGATAAATCATCTAATTTGTTAAATGAAATTGTAAAGTTATGTGCTGCTCCAGGAAGAAGTCCTAATCTAAATTCAATTATTACATATAATTTTGATGATATTTTAGAGTACAAACTTGATAAAACAGGTATGGATATTCCATTTAAATCAGTATTTGGAGTAGGGATTGATATAAAAAATAATGAACTTCCAATTTATCATGTTCATGGCTTTTTACCAGAACATAAAAAACTTTCTAAATCAAATCAAATTACTTTCGGTGAAAATAACTATCATCAACAATACACTGAGATTTATAGTTGGAACAATATTGTACAAATTAACAAATTTCGAGATAACACATGCTTATTTATTGGTAGTTCATTGTGTGATCCTAATATTAGAGCATTATTAGATATAGCTTTAAAACAAAAAGGTAATAAGCGTAAACATCATTACATATTCAAAAAGAGAATTAATATTGATTCTTTGAAAAACGATTTACAGAAAGCATTAGATTCTCATGACATAAAGGATGAAAAAGTGAAAGCTGATCTTAACTTTAATGAAACCATAACATTCTTAAATGAAATTTATGAAAGATTTGAAGAAAATGATTCAGCATCCTTTGGCGTACAGACAATATGGATTACTAACTGGGATGAAATTCCAGAAATTTTGAAAAAGATGCGAGAAAGCATCACCTAACAAGCGTGCCAGCGGCTAATGTCGCCGCGCACGCCAACCATTATGCATACAGATTTTGGAGTGACAGAATTGACGTAAAAGGGAGATATGATGAAAGGAAAAATATTGATAGTAACGTTTATACTAATATTTGGTAATTTATACTGCCAAATAGATTCATTACTTGTTAAGTCATTAAATAATAATGTGTTAAGTTTAGAACAAAAAGTTAGTCAGGTAATTTCGAACCAAATAAACTATAAAATTGAAAAGGATCTATTAAAAGAGACATATTCCAATAATTATGGCAGAATTCAGTTAATTATATCTATAGTCCTTGGTCTAATTACTCTCTTTGGAATATTTGGCATTAGCAGTATAAATAGGATTAAAAAGGACTATGAAAAAGAATTAAAAGAATTTAGAGAATTAAAAACTAAATTTGAAAATGACTATAACAAATTGAATGAAAACCAAGAAGCTATTGATAAACAGATTAGTGAACTTAATATTGTAAATCAAGAACAGGACGTAAAACTTAAAATTTTAGAGATAAAAGAAAAGGCAGGTGATTTCATCTCAATTAGAAATTATATATATGCTTTGGAGTATGTCAATATAGGGTTGAACCTAGAGAAAGATAATATTTCATTACTTGATATAAAAGCACTGATTTATACCAGGATGCAAGAATATGATAAGGCTGTTGATACTCAAAAAGAAATTTTATGTATTGAGAGTGATAACGTAAGTGCAATCCAAGAATTAGCTGAGTTATATTTATTAACTAATCGCCAAGAAGACTTCTCAGAATTCAGAAATCAGAATAAAAATATCCTAGCGATAAACAGTAATAATATTCTTTCAATTTTGCTTGAAGTCCTTTATCAATATAATCAAAAAGACATCGAGGAGATTGATAAATATACTAATCAAATATTACAGGGTTTGGATGAAAATGAAAGAAAGAAGGTATGTGATTGGGAATTTTCTGATATTCGAAATGCAATTAAAAATGATCAAAATAGTGAGTTAAGAAAACATCTAGAATGTTTTATAAAGATTGTTAGTGGTCAAATGAGCAAAAAAGAATATCAACTCCAATTGGAGAAAGGAAAAGTATGATAATAAATTGTACAATAAAACTATGTATGCATAACATAGCTATCAACTTATCGGTTAGTTGTTTAGTCTGGTGTTGAATTATTCTGATTCAACAAGCTAGCTGGTTTGAAAAATAATCGCCGCAGTGGTACGTGGCATAGCCGAACATTAGAGGGGACTGTCCACACTTTGTTTTACTTTTCGCCCTTCGCCCTTTCCCGATAGATCGGGACTCAGGGTGACATTTCATCTCGTCTCATATAAGATATTAGAAATTAGGATTTATTATAATTATTCGTTATCTTTTCTAATCCGAATAAATACTTCATCCATATTATCTAATAATTGCGGATCAAGTCGTTTGCCATTAAAATCAATTCCCCAATGTAAATGTGGCCCGGTTGAACGTCCTGTATCACCAAGCTTTCCGATGATATCACCGGTTTGCACAGAATCACCCAATTCTACTAGATTTTCAGATAAATGAATGTAGATGGAACTGAGCCCATAGCCATGATCGATTAGCACAAATTTCCCATTATAGAAATAATGCCCGGAGAGAGCAACAATGCCGGCATTCATTGCCATTACCGGCGTTCCGATGGGCTTTACAATATCAATTCCATTGTGTGGTCTTTTGGGTACTTTATTGATGATTCTTTGGCTTCCAAAAACACTACTAATGTGTCCGCCAATTACAGCTCTGGAAAACTTATCGCAAATATTTATGCGCTCGTTAGATACAATTTTATCGCGTGTTTTTCTTAATATACGCGCTTCTGAATTTATTCTGGCGGTTAATTCTAAATCCGGTTTTTCATAATATTGTTTTTTCGATTTTGGTAGAGTAATCTCTTGGATATCATATTTTTGTGCTTTAATGGCAAATTTTTGTGAAATCATTTCGCCATTTTTCAACACAAAAGTGATAATATGGTTTAATTTCTCATCACGGTCGAAGCCGATGAAGAATTGGTTATCACTGATTTGGATAGGTTTGTAATCGAAGAAAACGTTTTCCACATCATTTGAAACTTTTCCCAGCATTAAGCCACCTTGCTCGGGGCTTCCGCAAAGCAGAAAAATATCTTCAGCACCTAATAAAATTGGCAATAACAAGAAGATGATTATTTTAAAAGTTCGCATGATTCTATCTGATGCTGACCTTTGCAAAAGTATCGGCAACAATCCAACCTCCGATTCCGTTTGAAAGCTTTATTAAAGCCCAACCATTTTGCTCTTTTTCAATAGTGAAAATCATTCCTTCATGAATAGTGAAAACTCGCGTGAATTCTGTATTTGGTCCGCTAAAACCTATGGCAGTATCGGCAAGTAAAACAGCTGTAGAAATATTGTCGTAGGCCGAAAGTTTGATATTGGAGATTATACCCACAAGAATTAAAAAAACTGCTAAAACAGTAATGATGAAATAAGGTACAACTCGATCTTTTTGGGCAAAGCGATGAATGATAATGTGAATAATGAAAATGATCATTCCTATGATAATTAGTGAGATAAATGCTAAACTATTTAACGAAATATTGGAAATCAATGAAGCAAAGAATTTACTAATTAAATTATCTTTTGCTACTGTTTGCTTATCTTTTGTTTGAGTAAGTAAAAATTCTAAGTTACGCTTTGCTTTTCTATTTGCAGAATCTACTTTTAATGCTTTTTTCATATATAAAATTGCATTGCCTATCTGGCCGATACGATAATAACAATTTCCAATATTATAAAATAGATCTGTGTTTATGTAACCTTCGTTATTTAGCTTTAGAAAACTGTCCAAAGCTTGCTGGTATTCATGATTTTGATAATGTGTGTTTGCTTCGGTAACCACAACATCTGTATTGGCAAAAGCGCTAATGGCAATTGCAACTAATACTAAAAAGATGATAGTTTTTTTCACTTTTGTTAACCTCATTTATTAAAACTTTAGCTTAGAAAGTTCTGCCACAGCGTTTTGCAACAGTTCCAAATGTTGGATGATTTTATCGGAAGAAAATCCACCCGGCATAAAGCGTGCTTGATTGCAAGTCTCAAATATTTGCTCAATTTGCTGATATAGTTTAGCCGGAACTTGTTTTTCCGAAAGCTTGCTTACCATTTTTTCGGTAGTTGAACCTCGGGGAATGTGCATTTTATCTGCCAGGAAATTTGCTAACCCAAGTTGAGCAGCTCCGTAAAACTGTTGGTTATTTGTTTTAGCGTGATTAGTGGCTTCTTTCATATATTTGCGTAATATTTTATTAGCTGTTTTGGAGCGATAATAATTTTGGTTGGAAGATAATTTATTTTGTTCTTTTTTGTAGATAAAAGAAATTGGAATAGTTAGTAACATTAGTAAAACTGTTAGCCAATATCCCCAAGATTTGAAGGTAATTAGATTGTTTTCCAATTTTTCAATATTAACCAAAAAGCCGATGTCAGCACCTTCCATTTTCACAGTTGTTTGAGCTGAAGAGCTGGAAATGTAAGTGAGATCTCCTTTTGCAACATTCAAAGTAAAAGGCTTGGTTTTTATGGTGCGGAATTTCTCCGTATTGCTATCGAAAAAATTAAATGATATCGGAGGTATTTCTATATTGCCTTGCTCTTGAGCAATTACCAAATATTTGATGGTCTTGCTGCCGGAGATTCCATTTTTATTTAAGTTTGTGGAAATTTCGGGATCTAAAAATCTTAAGTGATTTATGGCCGGAAGTTTGGGAATATCGAATTGCTTGATGTTGCCGCTACCGGAAATTGCCAGAGTGTAGGTAAATGAATCTCCTACTTTTATTTGATCATCACTGATTTTGGCGTTGATTGTGAAATTTCCCACGCCGCCGGAATAATTTGCCGGAGTAGTAGGCAATTGTTTCACAATTATTGAAATTGGCTTACTAATAACGTTAAAGCGTTTTGTATTGCCAAAATCAAAGAAACTATTTGATTGAGTGCGGATATCAGCTAAAATTTCCAAAGCCGGAATTTTTAACTTTCCTGTTACATTTGGATATAGGGCAATAGTGCGCATTTTCATTGTGTTATAGCGCATGCCATTATAGGTTCGAGTATTAAAACTAATCTGAGTAGGCGTGTAGAGCTCTTCTTTCCAAAAACCTTTGAAACTAGCATCTTCTCCATAAGAAAGATTGCTGATGTCATAACGTGAATATAGCACATACTCCACAATTATGGGCTCACCTTTGAAAATGTTTTTATCGGAAACAATGGTTTTTATGAATAGATTATCCTCCACATTAGTGGAATTATTATTATTTGCTCTATTGAGATTTGTCGAGCTTGTTGCAGCTTTATTGGCAGAACCTGTAGTTACAGTTACGGTGATAGGTCGCGTGGTAAACAGCTTTCCTTTGTAATTGATTTGTACAGGCGGGATTATGAATTTCCCGCTTTTTTGTGGTTGTAAAGAGAAAGTAAATTTTTTGGTGATATTCGATTCCGCTTTTCCATTTACAAATTTATAGGAAGAAGAACTACCTGTCGAATAGCCAAGATTTCTAAAGTTCTTTATCGCAGGCAATTCCGGGGCGTTTACTTTTGTAGCATTAGATCCGGAAATCTCGATAGTTAATTTTAACCTGTCCATCAATCCGATAGTTGTTTGTTCAACATAACTTTCTACTTCTATTTCAGCCGCCATTAAATTGTAGCTGAATATAATGGCCAAAAATATTAGGATTTTTTTCATTACCAATATTTTCCCGTTTTTACTTTAGTTGTATTCATTTTCTGTTTTTCTTTTTTCATCTCTTCTTTTTCTTTTTGTAAAAG
>DAOWES010000132.1 GCA_030638385.1 Candidatus Cloacimonadota bacterium
TATTTTCAATTTCACTGTTAACTTTTTCTTTTATTATCTGATATATTTTAATAGGTATTGCTTTACCCTTTACCAAAACGTCATCTATGAATTCTGTTTCAAATTTATCAACAATTAGCTCATTTGTACTTTCACTGATAATGAGATTATTTAATGTTTTATAATCTCTAGTAAGCGCTTCGATTCTCGCCCCCTGATTCATGTTGTCTCCAATAGCAGTGTAATCAAATATCTGTTCTGAACCCAAATTCCCCACAGTTACCATACCGGAATTAATTCCTATTCCAATCTCAAACGGATCTTTTCGCTCTTTTTTCCATTTTTGCTGTAATTCTCTCATTCGATATCGCATCTCGATTGCAGTTTTGGCAGCCCAATAAGCATGATTTTCCAAATCAACCGGAGCACCGAACAAGGCAACAATCTCATCCCCAACAAATTTATCTAGAGTACCTTTATTATTTTTTATCACTTGCACCATCGCGGTTAAATATTCACGTAATAAATCCACTGTTTCTTTCGGTGAATGGGTTTCCGTGTATGATGTAAAAGAGACAATATCAGAATAGAGAACTGATATATTTTTTTGGGCACCGCCATATTCCAATTTTTTAGGATCTTTAATTAATTCATCAACCAATTCCGGAGCAATATATTGTCCAAATGCTTTTTTAATAAACACCTTTTCTTTTATAGATTTGATATATTGAAAAACTAATCCTACAAAATAAACAATAAGAATAATTACCGGAATTTCTAAGAGAGGCAACATTAGATTTGATGTTTTGAATAGATAAAAACAAGCATACAGGTATCCAACGAGTAATATTAGATTAATATATAAAGTAGCAGTTGGTCTAATATTTGTATTCAAAATAAAAAGGGCAAGTATTAGAACAAAAAACACAAACATGAACATAAGGTATGAAATACTTTTCAGATGAGATCTGAGTAAAACATTATCTATAAAAGTAGCATGAATTTCCACTCCCGGAGTTAGCTGTTTGGAAGCAATAAAAAATGGCGTTGGATGAGAGTCATGAAACTCTACCGCAGAGACTCCAATTAAGACAATTTTATCTTTAAATACACCTTGAGAAACATAATCCTCAAATAGATCAAGGTCTAAAAAAGGAATTTCAAATTCTTTGGAATCTAACACATCGGCATATTCATATGTTTGAAAAGTTGAAGCTGGTCCATAGTAATTTAGCAAAGTAGATTTATTTGAACTTTTGGGAATTAAATAATCTGCTATTTGCAAATAATTAAACCCATTGATTATTTGGTCTTGAAAATTATTTTTAGATTTAAAAGCAGCCACAGCTACTACACCTAAAGAATATTTATTTGTTTTTCCTGCTTTTTGATATAGTTCATATTTTCGAACAAAGCCATCATTATCAACAGAGATATTTACTGTTCCCCAGCAATTTCGCTTCCGAATAAATTGATCAATCGGCGGTAATAATTGAGTTTTCTTAATTTTACGATCAGCTTGTACCACCACCTTTCCGGCCAAGGTGATATTATCATATTTGCTTATAGTCATGGCCAAAATGGAATCAGAAACAGGATTCGATTTCTCGGTAAATTCAATATCGAAAATTACCGCAGCAGCTCCGGCACGTTCTAAATTTTCTATTATCTGGGCATGATATTCACGTGGAAATGGCCATTGAATATTTAGTGAATTGAAAGTATCATCCCCCACCTCCACAATTACAACATTCCCGGACACAGGCTTAGAACCGCGCAATATAAATAATAGATCTGTTGCTTTTGATTCAAGAGTAATCCAATATTCACTAATAAACATCAGCTGCAAGACTATGAAGATTATAACCGGTATAATAATATATTTAAATTTTTTCATCTTATCCTCGATAACTATATACAAAATTTTAGGGCGACCGAAATCGCCCTATTCTATCAATTGTTGAATCTATAAATTTAGAATTTCCGTGTGATTCTGAATTTTAGATTCAACTCATTACTATCATTCTCAGAAGAATTGCTATACGTATAATTTGAAAATCCACACGCGGCATAAAGGTTAGTGAGTTCATCCAATTTATAATTCGAACCCAAATTGATTAACTGAGAAGATGATTCAACATCTCCACCTGCCTTAGAAATTCTTAGATCAGCAAATGGTTGAAGTTTATCATCCAACAAAAGATATTTATATTTTAGGAAAATGCTATGATAATTATATTTTGAGTTGGGCTCTTGGGAATAAACATTTTCATCCATGGAAATTGAATATCCCATTGTAGACCTTAATGGGAAATCCCTAAATTCACTATTGGCAGTTAAGGTTACGATATTTTTTGTTAATTCAAAACTGTTTGATACCTCATCTAAACTAACCGAATTTGAAAAAGAGAGACTGAATTTTGTTGGGGCATATTGAATCTGACTTACTAAATATCCCGTACCAAAGCCAATTACATTAGATTCCATATTATATTCACCATCACCAGTTAAATCATTTTTGGCGATATTAGAATTATAGTTCAAATTGACGAAACTATTATTAGTTGGTTTGGCATAAATTTGAGCA
>DAOWES010000009.1 GCA_030638385.1 Candidatus Cloacimonadota bacterium
AATCACTATAAAAAGCTGGTGTAGAGCAAATATAGTTTCACTGGGTTAATTCGTGGCCAAAGATTTTTCAAAGTGAACTCAGTATAGTGAAAAAAAATAATAGAAAGGAATAATGCATTATGATGTTATCAGACAAATATATAAGAATATTATGTTGTGAACTTCGCAGTGCATTGATATTTTATGTGTAAATACGATTTTCCCAAAGAAGGACAAACCCCCGTTTATGAGTAACCCACAAACCAATAACCCACTGCATGGCATTACGCTGGAGCAGATTTTGAATAGCCTCGTTGAGCATTATGGTTGGACTAGGCTAGGTATGCGTATCGACATTCGGTGTTTCAATTACGATCCGTCAGTGAAATCCAGCCTGAAATTCCTGAGAAAGACTCCTTGGGCTAGGAAAAAAGTCGAAGATTTATATATCTTCATGCAGAAGGATGTAAATCCGGAAGAATATAAGCCGCTTGATATGCGGTAAGTGGTTTCAAATCCACGGTTTATTCTCTCTGTAAAGCTCCGGATCCCTGCATAGAAAATTTTTGTAATCGTTCTCTTAACAAGTACTATCCTTTTGTCATAGTTAATTAATTAGTGCTTTGCTGATTGAACAACACGAAGAATAGAGTATGGGGAAAATGAAGGTTCGTAATAACTATACTAAAGAAGTTATTGTGTCGTTTTTTATTGGCGCAGGTTAGGTTGTTGAGTGCAAAGATAAATAGGAATAAATAATGAGAAATTTTATTATAAGAAAAGTTTTGAATCGATTATTAATAAAAGCTTGTCCTAAAAGAATACCTCCGTCGGGAGAAAAAGGTAAAAAAGTAAATTGTTATAATATTTTCATTTCTGAGGACAATCGTTCTATGACAGTTGTACAAAAAGTAACAAAAACTCATTTTGAAGGTTTAAAATGGGATGGGGAATACTTTGCAATTAATAATATGATAAATCTAAACTCTATAAAAATGCATAATATAAAAATCAATCATGATTTTGGACTGTATAATATCCATTACAACAGCTTTCTAGATTATATGATATCAGGATTCACAAAAATTAAGATTGTTAAGATTAAGATTCAGTCAGCTTTTAATAAATCAAATCAATATATATATAATAAAAAGAAATTCGTCTCAATTGATAGACTGGATTTGCTTAGAATTTTAGTTGATCATTACCTTAAATCAAATGGGAAAGCAATTGGTCTAATAGATTTAATGACTGAGCTTCACACACTAAGATGGATTTTGCATCCTCTTAAGGATAAACAAAAAACAAAAATTAAGTTTTTGTTAGAATCATTCATTAATTCTGGTGAAGTAATAATGACAAATAACAAGTATATTGTAAAAGCAAAATCTATAGCTACGTTAAGTAATTATGAAGAATCAGAAAGAAGACATAAAGATAATAAAAATATGAAACGAATTATGATAGTATTAACTTTGATTTTGGCTCTTTCAAGTGTGCTTCAAATATATTTTGCATATATTAATTAAGTAATGGAGGTAAATAATGCTACTAACAGGTGCATCTGCGGTTGTGTTTGACTTTAGGTTACAGTTATAATATTTAGTTTTTGAATAAAAAATAGAAGCAAGGAAGTTCTAATGGCACAGTTTATTACAAACCAAGATAAATTATTAGGTAATGTCATAAATGATATTTTACCAACAACTCAAAGACTTTATATGCTTGTAGGTTATTTTTATTTTTCAACGTAACTCAAGCTTCCAGCTTGATAAAGACAGGCAAGCTGGAAGCTTGAGTTACAATGGCTGAACTTTCCAACCACGAATTAAAATTTGTAGGATATCGTAATACTATTCAGTAAACCGAGGTCGCCACCTGAAATAACGGCATAATCGAAGATATATTTTTGCCAATTTAGTCCCATTCCCATAGATATTCCTGAAAAAATTTCTGCGTCACCACCGGCTTTCCAGTCAGCAGCATTGGTTTTGTAGCCACCGCGTAAAGCGAGTAATGGATGCAGCTGATATTCAAGGCCAATCTTTCCGGAAAAATCTGCCGCTTGAGGTTTGTAGATATCTAGCGTTGCGAATAATTTTTCATCCGGATGATAGCTAAATCCCACACAAATAATATTGGGAAAATTTTCTGTATAATTACTGTCGGTGTATGAAGAAATTTGTTTACCCAGGTTTTTAATGGCAACGCCAAGTTTAAGATTTTTATTTGTGGTTTGATGAATAAGAGATAAATCGGTAGCAATTCCGCTTGCTGTGTTATTATCGAGGATATCTAATAGGAATTTTACATTTACGCCCAGATGTAACATGTCGTTAATGTAGCGAGAAGCTCCAAATCCAACAACTGTATTGGAAAAACCAAAAGTTCCACTTGTGCCAAGATAATCCCCGGCGGCATTGCTAAGTGTTCTGGTTGCATTTCCGTTCATATATTTTAGGAATGTAGCAATAGATGTTTTGGGATTGAGAGGTATTGCATAAACTGCAGATCCGGTTTGAATTTCGTCAAAGTAGTTCATGTAAGAAACAGAAGCTTGCTTTCCGGTTAATTGTCCCAGTCCGGCTGTATTGAAGAATACGGCATTGGCGTCGTTAGAGAGCCCGGTGTAGGCATCAGCCATTGCTGCAGCCCGAGCCGAATAATTTGTCTTTAGAAAAGCAAAGCCGGTAGTGCCAATGTCATCATTTTCAGCCATTAACCCCACGCACAAAAGTAATGCGATTATCAAAATTCTAAACTTCATTTATCTATTCTCCCTTGCTCTCTGCTAAGTCTACACTTAATGTTTTTAATATTTCATATACTTCATCTTCATTGGAAGCATTCATGAGTTTTTCTCTGTTTTCATCTGAATGACAAAAATTTGAAATAGCTGCCAAAACTTTCATATAATTATTACTCTCGTCGGCAGGAATTGCAATCATGAAAATCAATTTTACAGGTTCGTCGTCAATGGAGTTGTAATCGAGCTCATTGTTTAATACAAAAATAGCCAATCTCATCTCAGAAACAAATCTACCTCTGGCATGTGGAATGGCGATATTTCTGCCAATACCGGTGGACATCATGTTTTCACGTTCCAGTATTGCAGCTAAAAACTCATCTTGAGATTTGATGATTTCATTTTCATATAGTAACTCAACCATTTCATCTAGGCAGTTTTTTTTATCTAGCGCATAATAGTTTGTTTTAATTAATTCTCTTTGTACTAATTTCATATTTCTCACTTAATAATTATCAATTATTTTTAACAAATAAAATTACTTTAAACTTATGATAAATTAAAGATCTAGCAATCTATCAAACTTGTTTATAAAACAGTCATTTATTTGCTTGACTACTAAAAGTCAATTTTTTTTTGTGAAGCTAAATTTTTTCGAATTAAAGGAGTAAATTAAATGACAAGAAAAATGACAACAATATTACTCGTGGTTGCATATTTAGCAATTGCAGTATTTGTTCATGCAGCCAAAATATCAGAAGATACTGTGATTGCAGAATTTGAAAACGAGAACATTTTAGTAAAAGACTTAAATGAACGCATTGAAAATATCCCGGCAATGTACCGTCAAAAATATAATACTCCGGAAGGTAAGGTAAAACTTCTGGATATGCTCTGTACAGAAGAGCTATTTTATTTAGAAGCAATTAACGAAGGTCTCGACAAAGATTCCGAACTTAATATGAGACTTATTCCACAATTGAAAATGCTCAATAATGAAGAGCTAAAAAAAATTATCACCAAAGAATTTGAAATTACAGATAAACAGTTAAACGATTATTATATTGAACATATCGAAGAATATCCTGCCCAAACTTTTGAAGAAGCAAAAGATCTGATTAAATTAAAGGTTAGACCTGTCTTTGTAAGAGAATACCTCGTACAATTTATTGAGAAATTATTAGCAGAACATAATGTGAAAGTTAACGAAGAAGTTATTGCTAAAATTGATTTTGAAGAGTTGGAAAACAATTCTGAAATTTTGGAAGAGAAATTGGTGACTGCTGATAAAGAAGATATCTCATTAACTGTGGGGTATTTTGTTTCATATTATGAAAACCTTAGAGATCAAGGTCGTATCTCTCTTAAAAGTGAGGAAGAATTACTTAATTTCATCAATAGTTTGAGAGATGTAAATATGATGAATTCAGAAGCTATTGCACGTGGAATCGATAAGCAGGAAGATGTTATCGTAAAAGCGGAACAATTTAAGCACAGTATGCTTCTTCGCATGATTTACAATATTAAAGTAGTTGAACCGATTGATACAAGCGATGAAGCTGCGAAAAAATATTATGAAAATAATATCGAAGAATTTTCATCACGTCCTTTTAGAAAAATTCAAGAGTTTACCTTTGAAGATAAGAAAGTAGCTAATGACATTCGTAAGAAAGTTAAGAAAGCGTTGAAAAAGAAAGATGAAGAGATGATAAATCAATTGATAAAGGACAATTCATTAACGCCTGCCAGAAATGGTGTATTGGGTAATATCTATAAAAATAATATTATTCCCGGTATTGGTAAAGATGAAGAATATTCAAAACGTATTTGGGATATGAATCCTAAAAAGGTAAGTCCTGTATTTACAAACGCCAAAGGTGTTTATGTGTTTTTCCGCATTTTAGAAGATAATGTTGCTATCTCAGAACCATTTGAAGATATTATCGCAGACATAAAATCAAAAATGCAACGTGAACTTTCAAAGGAAAATTTTGAAAATGTAAAGGCTGAATTATCTGAAAAATATGACCTGAAACAATATCCGGAAAGACTTATTGTAAAGCTTGATGCAGAAGAGTATTTCAATAATGCGGAAACAGCTCAAAAAGCAAAAAGATATGATGATGCCATTTACTATTATGATCAAATCATCAAATATTATCCGCAAACTCCGGAAGAATATAAAGCATTGTTTATGAAAGCTTTCTTATATGCCGAAGAGCTTAAAGATAACCAAAAAGCAGTGACTATATTTGAACAGTTATTGAACAATTATCCGGAAGGCGAATTACACAATTCAGCAAGATTTATGCTTGATGAAATAACCGATAATGGGTCAGACGATATTAAATTTGAAGATTAACAATTAAACCGGGGAGGTTCTATGTTCTATTCAGGAAATAAGTTAAAAGAAGTTTTTGAGAAAGCTAAAAGAGAGAGATTTGGAATAATTGCCTCAAATGTAGTTTTTGATAATACAATTAGGGGATTAGTTCAAGGATATGCGGCGCAGAACTCTGATGGATTATTACAGATGAGTGCAGGTGCAATGAAATATGCAGCAGGAAAATCTCAAGATGTTCAAGTTGGTGCCCAGCTTATCTCTTCAATGGTTAAGATTTTATCTTCACAATTTAAGAATTCGGGCGTTGGTCTTCATATTGATCACGCAACTCCTGCCTATTTTGATTTGGTAGTTTATTGTATCGAAAATAATTTGGTGTCATCAGTGATGATAGATGCTTCTCACGAAGATTTTGCCGAAAACATTAGAATTAGCACCGAAGTTGTAAAGG
>DAOWES010000296.1 GCA_030638385.1 Candidatus Cloacimonadota bacterium
GTGACATAGCTTCTTTTTTCTGCTCTTTGCGCTCTTTTAGCTCCTGTTGTTCCTGCTTTTCTGCTTCAGATTGCTCGTCCTGTTTGCGTTGCTCTTGTTCATCCTGTTGTTGCTGATCTTGCTGCTGGTCTTGTTGATCTTGCTGATTTTTTTGCTCTTTCTGTTCCTTCTTTTCCTTGTTCTCATCCTGACTTTGCTGGCTTTGCTGTTTTTGATTTTGTTGCTTTTGCAAAAACTTGGATGTTACTTCGTAATTATATTGAGCTTCTTTATTGGAAGGGTCTTCGATGAGCGCATCTCGAAAATACTTGATAGCGTCCGGATATTGCTTTTGGTCAAACTTGATATTGCCCAGATTTTGCAAAGCTTGGGAACGTTGAGCGAAATTCCGGTCGCGAAGAGTTAGGTTAAATGAATTTTCTGCTTCTTCCAAACTGCCATTTTTATATTGAGTATTTCCCATATTAAAATGCAATTTGCTTTCGGAAGGATATTTTAAGGCATTATCAGTAAAATTTTGTTCAGCTTCTTGATAATTATTTTTTTTGTAGTTCGCCAATCCTTTTAGATTGGTGATAACCTTATCGAAATTAAAAATCTCTGCTCTAAGCGAAGTGATGCTAAATAGAGTGCTGAGAATGATAATGAGATATTTTCTATTCATGAATGATCCTCTCCAATTTCTTTTTCCTTCTAGTGATAATCAATGTTTCGGTCAGTAGTAATATCAAGGCAGTTAA
The DNA here is from genome assembly GCA_030638385.1 of Candidatus Cloacimonadota bacterium. Taxonomy (GTDB): domain Bacteria; phylum Cloacimonadota; class Cloacimonadia; order Cloacimonadales; family TCS61; genus DAOWES01. Next base: position 741 of record DAOWES010000296.1, read on the forward strand.
CAGGAAATATTTATATTGTTCCTTGTACCGAATATACTCTTTGGAATCAAATTTATTTTTTTCAATCATATTTATATTTCGCAAAATTTCAAAGATTTCTGATTGTTGAGGTGTGATGGGGAAGAAGCGTCCATTCGCAGAATTAGCAATTTTTGTTAAATTTGAAATATCTAATTTAGTGAACACGATATCGCCCTTATCATTTTTGGCATATTCCGTATTACCGTTGGCAGAAGTAAGTGGAATGGTGCTACCTTCCGGAGAACCAATACCGAGAGAATAAATTACCGCATTTTGTTTGGCAGCTTCTTTGGCAGCGTCAATAGCGTTTTCTTCCAAGTCTTCTCCATCAGAAACAACAATGATGACCTTATGCTTGTTTTCCTCTCCAAATAAATTGATAGATTGTTCGATTGCTCCACCAATATCGGTTCCGTAGGATGGAACAGTTTCTGTGTCTAAAAGATTCAAAAACATATGGGTAGCTGAGTAGTCATCGGTAAGAGGACACTGAACAAAGCTTCTGCCGGCAAAGGCAACCACTGCGATGCGATCTCCCTTTAATTGATCGATGAACAGCGATATCTGATCTTTGGCGCGCTCGATACGATTTGGCTTGATATCAGTTGCATCCATACTTTTCGAAACATCAATTGCCACCACGATATCGATCCCTTTTTTCTGAACAATCTGCATCTCTTTACCCCAACGTGGGCGTGCTGCGGCAATTATCATGAAGATGAGTGCAGTTACCAAAAGCACGTTTTTTAGTGAAAGATGAAAATGTGAAAGTTCCTGCATAAAAAAATTATAAAAGCGTGGTTCAGCAAAACTTTCGAACATTCTTTTGCGCTTTTGTTTAGCCATTCCGATATATATCCAAAAAATTGGAATTAATAATAACATAAATAATATGTAAGGATTACCGAATCTCATATTTTCTCCATATTAACTTAATAAAAATCTATATTTTCTATTTGGTTTTCTATTTTATAATTCATAATTCACTGTTAGTTTTTTCATCATTTACTGCTCGTCCTTCGTCTCCGCTCAGGATGACTAAAGTTCACGATGACTAAAGTTCAGGGTGATCAGATTCAGGATGATCAAAATCTGTTATTTCATCATTCACAATTTATAATTTATAATTTATAATTTACCATTCATTATCCACCATTCATAATTAATAATTCATAATTCATAATTAATAATTTGTCCTTCATTCTACGGGATTTCTCGAATAATCATAAGTTTCAGCATTACTTCAAATAATAACATTATCATTGCTGCAAATAAAAAATAGATAAAGATTTCATCATATTCAAAATAGTTCTTTATCTCGATTTTGGTTTTTTCCAATTTATCTATATAATTAATCATTGCTGCTAATTCTTCGGTATTGGTAGCGCGCCTGGCTCTTTCTGTTCCGCAAATTTGGGCAATTTGATTTAATGTTTCCATATCGATTTCGATTTTCACTTTTTGATATTGAGTTCCAAAAGCTGTTTCAACCGGATAATCGACCATTCCTTTTTGCCCAACACCAATCGGGTAAACTTTGATATCATAAGTAGCGGCAAGATCGGCAGCTCCGAGAGGATCTATCTCTCCGGCGTTATTACGTCCGTCAGTTATCAAGATGATCACTTTAGATTTTGCTTTGGAATCTTTTAATCTGGCAACAGCAGTGGCCAATCCCATTCCGATTGCGGTTCCGCTGGCATCTTCCTTTATGTTGATGTTATCGAGAACAGAATTGAGTATATTATAATCTAAGGTAAGCGGACACTGCGTATAAGCATTTTCGGCAAATACAACCATTCCGATACGGTCATTTTTTCTTTTGCTGATAAATTCTTTGGCTACTTTTTTGGCAGCTTCCAAACGGTTGGTTGGACGAAAATCAACTGCTTTCATACTTCCGGAAATGTCGATTGCAATCATAATATCGATCCCTTTTCCGGTTACTTCTTGCATTTTATTGGCAATTCTTGGTTGTGCTAAGGCAAAAATTATCAGGCTTATGGTTAACACGCGAATAAGAAGTGGAAGAAATCTTAGAAGGCTGTTGCGTCCGGCAGCTTTTTTTATTAGCGAAATTCTACTATGAGAAAGACGAACTCTTCGCTTGTGTTTAAAAATTAATTCGTAGGTTAAATATGGGATTAAAATAAATAAAGCCCAGAACCAATTAGGATGAACAAATTCAAGCATTGTTTTCCTCCTTTGGCTCAAATGATTGCAAGTATGTTTCTAACCATTCAATGGCTAATTCTGCCGCTTCTGAGGAGGGAATGAATTTGGCAAATTTTATCATATCACAATTGCTCAAAAACTTTAAAATTTCCGATTTCTCGTGGTGATTTGATACTTTGAGATTTGCTCTAACTTCGCTGGTTGTCATCTCTACAGCATTTATTTTATAATGCAATTTGATAAATAAGCGTAATATATAAGATAATCGGAAGTAGTAGGAGAGAAAATTTCCATGACTTAGCAAGTTCTGTTCTTTTAGTTTTGTTATTTGTTCCAAACAAATGATATAGGCTGGTCGAATATCTTTTATCACTACTTCTTCAAAGACATTTTTTCTGTTTTTAAATAATTTTCGTAGATAGATGATAAGTAAAATTGGCAAAGCGATTAGCAATAGAATAAGCAGATAATCGAAAAATCCCAGAAAAACAGACAATGGTTTGGAAATATCCATAATTGTGTTAGTGGAATCTGAGACTATACTGTTTATATTTATTTTAAATTCATCTGATTTAAGAGTTTGCAGTTTACCGTCGGCTTTAACCATAAATTCAATTGTAGGAAAAGTAAATTCTCCCACATCAAAAGGTTGGAAAGTATAATCAATGCTGGTTAGCAAGCCGTCTGATAAAACTGTTTCTGTTATATTGGGCGTAGCTGATAAGATAAAAATATCTAATGTATCTACCGGTGGAATATAGACAGAATCTATTTTGGCAGTGGTGATATTTACTTGCAAATGAAATGGTGTTCCAATAAATAAAGAATCCGCTACATCTAATTTGCTGGAAATATTTGCCGCAGAACAGACTGCAGAAATTATGATCAATATAGTTAAAAAATAATGTTTCATTTCTTACCTTTGATTTTTTATTTTTATTCTTAATTTGAAGAATTTCATCAATTCCGGAGCATAAGGTTTATGGGTGAAGAGTGTTACAAGATCTATTCGAGACTTCTTAAATTGTTGTTCGAGCTTCTCATCGTGTTCAGCCACCAATTTTTGATAACGGTCTCGGATTTTCTTATTTGCGGAATTAACTGTGAAAAATTCACCTGTTTCCGGATCTTTCAAATTTAGAAGTCCGGCATTTGGCAATTCTTGTTCAGCTTTGTCCCGCACTCTTAACGCGACCACATCATGTTTTTTGGCAAGCAAGCGAAGGCTATCCATGTAGCTTTCATCCAAAAAGTCGGAAATCACAAAAATGATACTTCTTTTTTTAATGAGACGGTAGATATATTCAGTTGCTTTGGAAATATCTGTCTTATTGCTTGTTGGTTCGCAATAGAGGATATCGCGTAAAATTCTTAAAGCAGATTTTTTACCTTTACGTGGTGGGACATATTTTTCGATCTCGTCAGTAAAAAGACACAGTCCCACTTTATCATTATTTGATAAGGCAGAAAAAGAGAGAAATGCGGCAATTTCGGTGATATATTCCGATTTCAGATAATTGCGTGTTACAAATAGGGTAGACGCACTTGTGTCGACCAAGAACATAACATTCAGTTCACGAGTTTCTTCAAATTTCTTGATGTA
>DAOWES010000306.1 GCA_030638385.1 Candidatus Cloacimonadota bacterium
TCAATTTTTGTGTGCAGAAGATTCGCCGGAAATTTTACGGAAAACAATATCGCGCCAAAAGCAAAATAATTAGCGTGGGCAATATTGTCAGCGGTGGCAGCGGAAAAACACCTGTGACCATCTATTTGGCAAAAATGCTTTCAGCTAAAGGTTTTAATGTTGCAGTTTCACATCGAGGCTATAAAGGCAAATTTGAGCAAAACTGTACTCTCATATCTTCGCGAGAGCAGATATTTGATTTTGCTCCCCAAGCCGGAGATGAGACTTTTCTTATCGCCAGTAAACTTCCCGGAATTCCTGTTATTGCCGGGAAAAATCGCACTCAAGCCATCAGTATGGTTGAGAAACAATATCCGGATGTAGATTATATTATTTTAGATGATTCTTTTCAGCACCTAAAAGTAGCTCACGATTACGATTTTATCGTTTTTAATGCTATCGGTGGAATTGGAAACGGTTTTGTTTTACCGGCCGGAATTTTACGCGAGCCAATTTCTGCTCTTAAATATGCCAACCATATTATCTATAATGGTGAGGGAGAGATTCCTGCCATCCTAAAAAAAACGGGATTACCCATCTCAAAAGCAAAATATATGGTCAGTGATTTTATAGATAAATTCGGAAATTCTGTGGTAATCTCGGAATTAAAAGAGAGCAAAATAGCTTTGATGAGTGCGATCGGGATGCCGAAATCATTTGAGAATACAGTTATGAAAGAGGGTATTGAATTTGAAAAACATTTTAGCTTGCCCGACCATTACAATTTTGATGATAAAGCTAAATTAATTGAGATCGAAAAGATGGGATTTGATTATATTTTAATAACAGAAAAGGATTTCGCAAAATTAAGGTTTAGGAAGAATAATCTACCGCTAATTGTGGTAGAGGTAGCGTTTCAGATATCAGATTTAAGTGCTGACAATCTCATTTGAATCCACTTGTAGTCATTAACCACCAACTTAAATTAGTGGTTAATGACAATTGAAATGAGTTTATTGCTTCTTATTAAAAAATCCCAAAAGAATTCCTAATGCCACACTCCAAATAGCAGCCAGCCCAATCTGAAATTCTTTTTGTAGCATAAAAGTGATAGTGTGGGCCGGGATCCAGAACCAGATCATAGAAAGCATTCCTTTATCCAATCCTTGCCAGTTTTTCACTTTTATCACGATGTTATCTAACGCACGATGGAATACAACCAAGAACACACCAAATTGCATGTTTATGAAAACGGATAAGACAAATGCTCTGAAGAATCTATTTGTGCCTGCTGCCTCAGGTAAAAGGTCATGTTCTACAAGTGCTTGAACATAGCCTTTGAATCCGGCAAAAGCATACTTAATGGTAACAGCCAAAATAGTCCATACTACCATTTTCCATAAAATCATTTTAAATTTAAATGGCATAAATACTTTCTTATTTACAATCCATTTTGATACTATCTCACCAAATGTTCCCAAAACAGAAAATTGAGCAATTGCCATGAGAATTGGATGAGCAGTAACAGCTCCAATATACCAGTTCATATTTTATCTCCTTAAAAAAAAATACCCTCCGAAAAGGGTATTTTATAACTTCTTTTATAGCTTATTTAGCTTCATCTAAGATGCGCTTTGTTTCCATTGCGATCATCAATTCTTCGTTTGTTTGAATTTTAAGAACTTTCACTCTACTACCTTTAGCAGAAAGATCAAGAGTTCCACCTTTAAATTGGTTATTCTCTTTTTCATCCAATTTAATTCCTAAATAATCGAGGTCTTTACAAACTAATGAGCGAAGAATTGGCATATTTTCACCAACACCACCTGTGAATACCAAAATATCCACACCGTTCATTGCAGCAGTGTAAGCACCGAGATATTTTTTAATTTTATAAGCATAAACATCATGCGCTTGGATTGCATCCGGCATTTTGCGTTCTAAGATATCTTCTTCAATTTCGCGCATATCATTACTGATAGCAGAAAGTCCCAACATTCCACTTTTTTTATTAAGAACATTGTTCACTTCATCCACACTCATATCCATCTCTTTCATCATGAAAATTGGAATTGCCGGATCGATATCACCGCAACGTGTTCCCATCATCAAACCTTCAAGAGGAGTGAATCCCATGGAAGTATCCACAGATTTTCCACCGTTGATAGCTGTGATAGAAGCACCATTTCCGATATGAGCTGTGATGATTTTAAGATCTTTGATATCTTTTCCAATATAATCAGCAGCTAATTGACTAACATATTTGTGAGAAGTTCCGTGGAAACCATAACGTCTGATTTTTTGCTCTTTATACATTTCGAGAGGAAGTGCATAAAGATATGCTTTAGCCGGCATTGTCTGATGAAAAGCTGTATCAAAAACGCCACATTGTGGAACGTTTGGTAAAATAGCTGTCATTGATTCGATACCTTTGAGGTTAGCCGGATTGTGAAGTGGAGCCAAACTACTGCACTCTTCCATCACCCTAATTACATCTGCATCAATCTTCACACTACCTGCATAAAATTCTCCACCATGCACTAAACGGTGTCCAACTGCATCGATCTCTTCTAATGATTTAACCACTCCATGATGAGCATCGGCAATATGATCAATAATCAAACTAATTGCTTTCTCATGATCTTTGATAAGCATTTCAAATTTTTTCTTTTTATAGTCAGCCGTTTTGTATGAGAATAATGCAACATCTTCTCCAATTCTCTCTGCTATACCATCAGCCAATACGTCTCCATTCTCAATATTAATAAACTGATACTTAACGGATGAACTTCCGCAATTAATAACTAATACTTTCATTTTTTTAATACTCCATCTATATTTATTTTTAATATTTATATTCGGGAAAAATTAAACCAATCTCACGTTTTGCGCTCTCGGGACAATCAGAAGCATGAACTGCATTGCTTGTGATAATATCATGATTACCGAAAAGATTCCTGATAGTTCCTGACGCTGCTTTGGAAGAATCTGTGTTTCCTATTAACTCGCGAAGATTATTTACGGCATCTTCTCGCTTTAGGATTAATCCAATCACATTTCCTCTTTGCATAAATTTTACTAATCGATCATAAAATTCTTTGCCTAGATGTTCTGCATAAAACTTGGCAGCAAGCTCATCTTCCATATGAAAAACGTTCAGTTGCTCGATGGTAAAACCATCATCTTCAATCAGCTTTATAATTTCACCAATATTTCCTGCTTGTACTGCATCCGGCTTAATTAACAATAGTGTCTTTGATTTCATATTCAATACCTTGTTTTGTGTGTGGATTTTACTCTGATTTTCTCAGAGGGAAATGAGCACCTCTTTTTCAAAGCTTAACATACGCTCAGCAAGAAATTTAGACACATCATTTTTGACAATATTTTTTCTATCCCGAGATTGAATTTATCGTATCTAACATCTCTTGTCGCACATCTTCGACATCTTCGAAAATTATTCGAGTTATACATGAAATTAGTGGAATCGATAAATTGAACTTGGAAAATTTCTGAATAGTTTTAGCCATCGAAACTCCTTCGACCACCATTCCCACTTCATTTAATGCTTCTTCACGAGAATATCCCTGAGCTAAAAGTTTTCCAAAACGACGATTTCGACTATTCTCGGAAATGCAAGTTGTAATAAGATCTCCTATTCCGGCAATACTATAGGCAGTTTTATAATCTACTCCCAAAAATTTCATTACTGTAACAAATTCATGAACGCCATAAGTCATGATTAAACCGAAAGCATTGGTTTTGAATCCCAAGCCGTCCGCAATTCCCACAGCAATGGCAATAAGGCCTTTCAGCGAAGCAGCCAGCTCGATTCCTTTCACATCTCTGCTATATTCAAATTTCAGCAAATCGTTTTCCAGAATTTGTTGAAGTCGAAATAATGTACCCACATCTTCACAAGCCAAAATTGCTTTGGCCGGTAAACCTTCGGCAAGCTCTCGAGCAATAGTAGGGCCCGATAAATTGGCAAAGACGATGTTTGGCATTTTATCCAATAGGGTTTCGCCCACTGTTTTCAGGGTTGAATGTTTCACGCCTTTGGATGCATTTAGCACAGTGCATCTATCGGCACCATTTGCTATCATTTCATCGGCCAAATCGTCGATGTAACGTGAAGGGATTACTGTAATTACAATATCTTCATCAGCAATCTTTCGAGTGAATTTTTTTTCTACAATTATATTTTCCGGTAGTTTCATTCCGGGTAAAAATTTACTTTCTCTTGTTTTATTTATTTCATCCGCTTCAGTCTGATCAATTGTCCATAAATAGACTTCGTTTTTTTGAGCAAATAACATTGCCAAAGTGGTTCCCCAATTTCCGGAACCAATAACTATTAATTTCATATCTCCTCCATTGGACTATCTTGCACTAATATTTTGATAACTTTCTCAAATTCCTAAGCTTAAGCGATTACGTAAAGATTTTTTTATTTGAAATGAGCGAGTAGCTTAAAATAGATTAACCATGAATTTACTCAATTTAACATAAATTACACAA
>DAOWES010000011.1 GCA_030638385.1 Candidatus Cloacimonadota bacterium
AGCTGTCCCCATTTACAAGGGGACAGTTTGGGGGATCTGAGCTAACGGGGTGTGTAAAATATTCACCTCAAGCCTTTTCAAAAACAGATTTCGATTAAAACAATTTCCAATATATTACCAAATAATTAATAATACAAATTATTAAACATCTTCTTGTTCTTCTCATATTCCTTCTAAAATTCGGCTTTGCTTTAGCAAAACGATATTTACGAGGAGAAGGACAGTAGGATGAGGGGGACTGCAGGTGTCAAACTACCTTTATTTAATCTTCACCAAGATCACACCGATAAACACAAAAATTGTAAAAATCTGAATTATCCAATCTTTGGTATTTAGCTTATCATCATAAATGGAGGTGCGAGTATTATGCAAACGGAATCCGCGTAATTCCAACGAAATCGTCCGATATTGCACATCTGAAATTGCTTTGGCAATTACCGGAAACACTAAACTGAGATAAGCTTTGGGACGATATTTAAATGCTAACTTATTTAAATCTATACCGCGTAAATATAACGCTTCCAGACATTTTTGAAATTCTGTGGAAAACATGGGAATAAAATGAATAACTGTGGCTACCATAAAAGAAATTTCATAGGGGATTTTCCAAGCTTTAAAGGCAAGCAAGTAATCAGAATAGGGAATATCAAATAGTAAGCCGGCTATCAGGATAATTAATAAAAAGCGCATCGAAGAGACAATCCCATATTCCAAACCGCCGGAAGTAATGGTTAAGATCCAAAATGAGAATAGCTCTTTTCCTTCATGCCGAAATAGGATCTGAAATGTCATGAGAGTAATGATTAATTTTCCGATATGCCGCAGTCGGTGTAATATCTTTGAAATGCTGCGTTTAGACGGATTACTAAGGGTGATTAGGCTGAGTGATATTAGTAGCAAACACAGTTGCATGAAAAAATCCTGAAACATCACTGAAAGCGAAGTGATGAGGAGAACAATGATTAATATAGTTCGTAAGTTGATCTTTTTCATTACAATTTCACTTCACAATTAAATACGAAATTAAATCCTTCTGCCGGGAATCTATATTGATCTTGATAATTGGTATCAAATAAATTATTCAATCCTAATCCAAGTTTGTAGCGTCCAACTATTTTATGAAAATTAACCGAATGCAGCCAATAAGGCTCAAGTATCACATTCCGATCTTCAGTAAGGCATGAATCTTTCCATAAAGCTTTGTATTTGAATTTTATTCCGAAAGGAAGTTGGAAAGATTCAATAATCGAAACCGAATTTCCCGGGCTTCCAATTAGTTCTGCATCGCTTTGTTTGGCAAATTTTAAGTATGAATATTCCAGCTGATGTTCCCAGCCAATTTTGATTTTTGCTTCTGCTTCAAAGCCATAAGATTCTACTTCTTTTAGATTGGTATTCATATCGCCCAGTCTTTCTATTAAATTTGAAATGTTATTATAAAATAATGAAGTAGTAATATTTCCGGATAATCTTCCAGATACAAAAGGCTTCGTTACATTTAGCTCTGTTTTCCAACCCGATTCTTCTTTAAGATCTTCATTACCGTGTCTCTCACTAAAAAGCTGTCGTAAGCTTGGATAGGTAGTGTTTATGGCAGATGCTAGAGATAGCTTCATATTATTTTCAAAAGTGTAATATAAGCCTGCTGAAGGTTGGATATGATAATCCCAATTTTTATTGCCTTTGATGTTAAAGCAGGATAGGGCGGAGCCAATGGTGAAATTTAGTTTATCCAAGTTAAATTCGTTTTGAAGATAATAGTTTATCTGTTGAGAAGAGTTGGAAGTCCATTGCGGATACCAAAAGTTATCTTTGCGGTTGTAGGCACTTTTTTCGTAGCGGAAGCCGTTTACAAGTGTAAATAATTCATTAATATCCCAATCGAAAGAGTGGTTTGTGCCGGATGTCCAACTTTCCAGATCGGAAGGCCAGCCAGAATTCATTATAGTATATTCGGGGTCTTTATATTCCACGTAAGTATCGGCATATTGATCATAGTAAACTTGTGCATTATATTCCAAATTATAGAGTAATTGGAAAAAAGCGGAAGCTGAAGCTTGATATCGTTCCCAGTTTGTGTATTGGCGATAGGAGTTTTCGTAGATATTGGAAGTTATCTCTTTGGTAGGCATATTTGTATAACCAAATTGCAGGCCTATTTTGTGAAAATCAAAAAGATCAAAATTAAGCTTACTTTGAAAATCATATTGAGTTCTGGCATTATTATTTCTGATAGCACCGTTCTCAGCATTAGTTGGTTCAAAACTATCGGAAAGTACCATACCATCCGTATGATAGCGTGAAGCAGAAATTGCATAATCGAATAAGCCAAAATCCTGTGAAATATCGGTATAAAATTTGTTTGAGTTGTTACGTCTGAACTGTGAACCCAAGATTATAGTCCGTTTTCTGGTGGGAGATTTTGTAAGAATATTTATCACTCCACCCATTGTGTTTGAACCATAAAGCGAAGAGATGGGACCTTTTAGAACTTGGATTTCTTTAATATTTGTAAGCGGGATGGTTGTAAGATCAATAGCATCCATATAACTATTGGAAAGTGGTCTTCCATCAATTAATATTTTAATTTGTTCTTCGGAAAATCCCCGAATGGAAAGTTCACTTCCGCTTTTTCCACCAACCGATAAATTTAATCCTGAAATATCATTAAGGGATTCGCTTACATTCACTTCCATAACAGATTCATCAGGGTTAAAAGGCTTTACAGAGATGCTCCCGATGGATTGTTCCGGCCTTTCGGCAATTACGCTGATACCTTCCAGTTTATACATTTTACGCTTAACATGGGAACTGTCTGCTTGAGTCATTTCCGCTAATAAATTGGCTGAGAGTGCAATTAGTATGAAAATTATTATCTTTCTCATTGTAATTTTTTATCCTTAATTTCAAATATATTATCGGCAATTGATGAAAAAAGATCTAAGCGATGTGACACGATGATGGCACCGAGATTACTCTTTTTTCTCTCTTCTAATATTTCTAATAATATTTTTTGTAATTTAATATCTAAACCTGCCGATGGTTCATCAAGTAACCAAAATTTATTATAATTTAGTAATAGAGCAGAAAGACCTACTCTTTTGGCTTGGCCGCCGGATAGATTCCATACGGGAGTGTTGATAAGATTTAATATTTCAAATTTATTAAGAGCTGCTATTATTTGAGCCATATCATCGGATTTATTTTCATACTTATGAAGCCAAATTCCCAGATCTTCAGCCGGAGTGCTTGCGACTATATTGGCGCCGGATTCCTGTTTTTGATATATAATATGTTTTGCGATTTCGTTGGCTTGCATCTGTTTGAAATTTGATCCTGCCAGCGTTATGGAGCCTTGATAATCTTTTCTTAATCCGCTAAGAATTCGCAAAAGAGATGTTTTGCCGGTACCGTTGGCTCCGGAAATGATAGTGATTTCATTGTCTTTAATTTCCAGATTAATCGAATCGAAGAGATTTTTACTTTCTGAATATCCGAATCTGAAATTTTGAAGTTTGAACATTTTTAATCCAACCTGATCTCTTGATTGGCAATAGCCAAAATTTGCGGAAGATGATCGGCAATGATGATCAGTTTACCTTGCTTCGCCAATTGTTTGAGCACATCAATAACCACGTTCAAATATGCTTCAGAAAGCCCGGTACTTGGTTCGTCCAGAAGGATTATTTTGGGTGAAAGGGTGATGATGGAAGCAAGAGCGACTAATTTTTTTTGGCCAAACGACAAAGTGGCAGTATTGGCATATCGGAGATTTTCAATATTCAGAAGTTTCAAAGTTGAATCGATTCGCGCCAGGATTTCGGAAGGAGCGATACAAAGATTTTCGGGACCAAAAGCAAGCTCTTGTTCCACTGTGGGAAGAAATAATTGATTTTCCGGTTCTTGCATCAATACACTAATGTCAGGCGCCAATTCAGGTAGTGGCTTATTGGAAATGTCTTGGTCATTGATCATTCTTTTTCCCAATAAATTACCACCAATTATATTGGGGATAACATTACAGCATATTTTTAAAAAAGTGGTTTTTCCGCTTCCACTTCCACCGGAAATTGCAATTATCTCCCCAGCTTTAGCGTTCAGATTTAATCCCGAAAATAGAATGTTGTTTTTGGGATATCCAAAGCTAAGATTTTCGATTTGCAGAAGAGACATTATTGAATCGTAATCCTGTTGATATATTTAATCCAACGCTGTGAAAATGGATCGTTGATTACAACCAGTTGATAGTATTTTTTGTCATTTTTTTTTATCAGACAAAGATATGAATTACTAATATCTTTAGCTTGAATTCCCACGCTCATTCCATCTTGAGAGCTGAATACAATGGATTTTATCTCATCTTTTGCTGTTAATGAAATTATCTCCTGCAATTTAAAACCATTAAATTCCTGATCATTAGCGGTTAATACTTTCGAATGTTCAAATTTTTGCAATTTATTAAAACTAAGAAATTTGGTAGTGCCATCAAAATCCAAAGTAATTCCATTTTTTGGGGAATTTGTATTTTGCCAATAGATGGAAAGTAAAACTAAGGCAACGATTAATATCGCGAGAATGGTATAAACTTTTTTCATTTTTTTCCTCTTATTTTAGATAGATTGTTTTAAGTGTATCGTCGGCTGCTTTGAAATAAAAATTTTCAAAGGTTATTGCGGAATTGTTGCTCATGATATTTTTAATTTCTCCCGAAGTGAACTCAAATTTATCTACATTATCATATTTTATTTCATTAATTTCATTAGAAAATTTATATTTTTTCATACTGTAACCATTTTTTTCAGATTCACCTAAAAAATTAAAATATTCCAATTTATATTGGAAGGGAGAGAGTTGCCGGTTATCTTCACCTAAAATTTTAATGCTATATTGGGCCGGGATTTGTTGAAGGCATATTTCAGTGAAATCTCTGATATTTGTTACAGGTGGTAATTCTTCACTTTTAAGGTTCCAAATTCCCTCAAACTCTTCTACTTGGATTTTTTCAAAAGCATAAGCCGGGATGAGAACAGCAGTTCCATCTTTTCCAATAACCAAAGCTGCATCACATAATGGTAGCTGAGTGAGAATAACATCAGCTAAATTTCCTTGAACCAGATTGAACTTATCATTGGCTAAATCACCACTTACGATTGGCTTTGCCAGTAAGCAGCCGCTTATAATCCAGAATAGGAGAGTAATGTTTTTTACCATGAGAATTTTATCACGTCCTGCCATTGTGCGCTTGAAAATGGAACATCAATTGAGATTTTTTGAGCTGAGTTTGTCGATTTTGCAGTTACTGTTTTGGGATATGAAGTAATTGCTAAAAGTTCGGTGATTTGTTGGATGTTATCAAATTGATTGTTGAAAATTATTGCCTTTGAATCGACGATGATTGCCGCTATATCATTAACCCACATTCCGGCCGGCATCTGTACGCTTTTCATGTGATACTTCCCCTCATCGTATATTAGAACTGCTTGGGAGAGGTAGTTTTCAAATTCAAGAGTATGAGAAACGCCATCTCTTCCAATTACATAGAACTCTTTGTTTTTGGGAAAAATACCGTTAACCAGCTTGCTGAAAGTATAACCTTTTGCATTTTTAAATGGTAGTAGATTACGCATTTGTGTGTTTTTCAACACTTCCTCGGCAAAGAATATGGTGTGAGGAAATTTTTGGGAAAAGGCTGATTCTGTTTTAATTTTGGTGATACCTTGAATCCA
>DAOWES010000094.1 GCA_030638385.1 Candidatus Cloacimonadota bacterium
CTTCGCCCTTCGTCTCCGCTCAGGGTGACAAACTCAGGGTGACATTCCGTCTCGTCTCATTGAGGCATTCTTTCACGCTGTTCTCATGAAATGTCTATTTGGAGTTGTCGTAATTTTATCGTATGAGCAAGATAATCAGGTCGTTTACGTTTGTGCCGGTTGGACCTGTTATTATCAAGTCACCTATCTGTTTTAAGGCTGTATAGGAATTATTTTCAGCTAAAATTTGCTGATAATCAATATTCGAATTTAGCAATTTTTGATATGAATTTCCATCAACCATGCCTCCGGCAGCATCAGTGGGGCCGTCGGTTCCATCTGTTCCAATTGCCAGTACAACCACGTCATTCAGGTTGGCGATATATTTTGTAATTGTAAAAGCCAGTTCTTGGTTTCTACCACCTATTCCGGAGCCGGTTACTTCCACAACTGTTTCTCCACCCCAAATAAGTGCACATGGTAAATGTGATCTCTTTTTCGTTAATTCATTGGCTTTTGCCGCCACAATTTTTGCCATTTTTTTTACCGGGAAGGTAATATCGGTGGCCACTATCTCAGCCTTAAATCCTAACTCGGTAGCAATTTTTTTTGCTTGGGAGCAAACTGTTTCCACACTACCTATAATAGTTGCCGTAGAATTTGAAATCTCTTTTGGTGTTTCCTGCTTCAATGTTTGCCAGACATTTTTTTCTACATTTATGTTGTATTTTTGCATAATCTGCAATGCTTCTTCGCTACTACTAATATCAGCCACAACAGGTCCCGAAGCGATGTTTTCCAAGCTATTGCCAATCACATCAGAAAGTATAAGTGCTTTGATTTTGGCAGGAGCAATTAGCTTCGCAAATCTTCCACCCTTAACAGCAGAAAGGTGTTTGCGGATTGTATTGATCTCTTGAATGTGTGCACCTGAGCGTAAAAGTTTATCGGTAATTTTTTGAATTTGCGATAAGGTAATTGTAGCCAAAGGCATTTCAAAAAGTGACGAGCCACCGCCGGAAAGCAAGAAGAGCACTGTGTCATTTTCCGAAAGATTTGATACCAAAGTTATTGCTTTTTCAGTAGCAATGAGACTATTTTCATCCGGAATTGGATGAGCTGCTTCGAAAATTTGAAATGAGGGAATTTGACCTTGAGAATGGTGATATTTGGTAATGACAATACCGGCAGAAATTTGGTTTTGCAAAACCTGAGAGGCAGCATTTGCCATTCGCCAGGCTGCTTTTCCCACAGCAATTACATAAACCTGTCCTGTAGCAGAAAAATTTTGCAAATGTTTCTTAATGGCAGGTTCGGGCAATGTAGCTTCAATTGATTTTGTCGCAATTTGCAAAGCGATATTTTTTAGCATCTTTTCTCCCCCAAAAGAAGAAGCGGGAGCAATTATACTCCCGCCTAAGAATTATAAGAAAATATTCATGATTCCGCCAACTACCAATGTCGAAACAATCATAATTGCCGAAGATTTTAACATATCCTTCATTCCCAATTCTTTTAACATAATTGTGAAAGTTGCAATGCAGGGGAAATACATTGTTAGCACTACCGAAGCTATTACTAATTGTCCCATTGACATATTCAACGGGGAGAGCATTCCAATAGCAACATCTTTACGGAGAAATCCAACAATCATTGCGCCAACTGCTTCTTTGGGTAAGCCCAAGATTCCAGTAATAATTGGGGCGGTTAAATCCCCGATGAAATCGATGACATGAAGGGCATATAGGATATTTACAAAGAGTACACCCATAAGCATGAATGGAATAGCTTCTTTTATAAAGCTAAGAACTCGCATCCAAAGTTTTTTTAGTAATGCTTTTATATTGGGCAGACGATATGGGGGAATTTCCAAGAAAATTTCAGGACTCTCACCCTTCATTACCTTATTCAAAATAAAGCCTAATGCCACCCACACAATAAACAGTGTTCCAAACACCATCGAAAGAGCAACTGTGCCATATTTTCCAACCAAGCCAACTACCATTGCCAATTGCGCGAAACAGGGGACAGCAATTGCCATTATAGTTGTGGCAATAAATCGTTCACGTTTTGTTTCTAAAATTCTGGCAGCCATCGCTCCGGGGACATTACAACCCAATCCCAAAAGCATGGGTACAATTGCCAGCCCATGAATTCCAAGTTTATGCATCATATTATCGATAAGTACACCCAAACGTGGTAAATAGCCGGAATCTTCCAAGAAACTTAATATAAAATAGAAACCAATTATGTAGGGCAAAATCATCCCAATTGGTACAAATAAACCGGTTGTAATAAGTCCCAACGATTCCACAAAATCTATCTGGCCATCTATCAATGAACCAATGATTACATTATGAATGAACCCGGTACTACCAAGTAGGCCGGATATTTTCATCACAATCGGAGCCCAGAAATTTTCGAAAAGTGGTTCCATGATATAGCCAATTATCGATTCTCCGATTAAACGTATAATCGAGAAAGTTGAGAATAAAATAAAGAGAGCAATGGGAATTCCCCAAAAATGATGAATTGAAGCATCGCCAACTTTTTCGGAAAATGTATGATGACGATGTGAAAGATTTTGCACTTTCTCTACAATCTCACCAATGGTTTTCCATTTGTCGTCGAATTCTAATTTACTTAATTTTGCCTTATCAAAATGAGAAACCAAATGCTTGATACCTTCTCCGGTTATTCCGGTTGTGGGTACCACCGGCACTCCCAAAATTTCTTCCAACTTTGCGGCATCAATATCTATTCCGGTATGCTTGCACTCATCCCACATATTCAAGCAGACAACTAAAGGGATTTTCTTTTTTATTAATTCCAGGGTAAGCGACAGATTTCGTTCCAAGTTTGTTGCATCTATCACATTAACAAAAATATTGTTTTCTTCTTGTTGGAAGTTATTTATCATCTCGGCTGCAACTTGCTCTGCCTTGCTATCCGGAGTTAATGAATAGGTTCCGGGAATATCAATAACTTCCGCTTTTTCACCAGCGATGAATATATTACCTTTGGTAAATTCTACTGTGGTTCCCGAATAATTCGCAGCCACCACATGCACCCCGGTTAAGCGTGAAAATACC
>DAOWES010000267.1 GCA_030638385.1 Candidatus Cloacimonadota bacterium
AAATATGGTTGGCAATATATGAGCTTCCATGGCAGGAAATTTCCACCACATTTTCGCCTGTATAGCTTTTGGGAGCTCGGAATATTGTTACCACTACTTCGTCGATTATCTTGTTTTGATGGATGATACGTCCAAAGATGGCGCGATGTGATTTTACTATTTGTAAATCTTGAGAAAATATATTACTTACGATCTTAATAGAGTCAGCTCCACTTACGCGTAAAACAGCGATGCCGCCATTTCCGGGCGGGGTGGATATTGCCGAAATTGTGTCGAAACTATTGCTCATCTTTTAATATCTTGATAATTTTTTCAGCCAATTGATTTGGCATGATTCCAATTTCATCTTTTAGTAAATCTATCTCACCATGATTAATAAATTCATCCGGAATACCTAAAGCATATACTTTTGTCGATTTGGTTGAATAATGTGCCTGAACGCTACTGCCGAATCCACCAATAACAGCGTTATCTTCAAATGTAAAAACAATATCTGCTTCAATATTTTCCAATGTGTCTGTATCAAGTGGTTTCAACGTTCTGGCGTTAATGAGGATAGGGGAGATATCGGGAAATTCTTGCTTGAGCTTATGATAACAGAATTCGGCATCAGAAAAGGCTTTTCCAATTCCCATAAGCGCAATTTTTTTACCTGATTTTACCACATCAAATTTACCAGGAATGAACTTTGATCGAGGTTTTTCTGCCAAAATTGCTTTTCCACGCGGATAACGAATAGCCACCGGGCCTTCGTTGTGATTTGCCGCAAATTCAAGCATCTCCTCAAACTCTTCAGCGTTAGCAGGGGCAAGGACGATGATATCGGGAATTAGATTCAAATATGAAAGATCGAAAACACCGTGATGGGTGGCACCATCATCACCAACCAAACCACTCCGATCCAGGCAGAGAACTACAGGAAGTTTTTGCAATGCTACATCATGAATTATTTGGTCGAAAGCTCTTTGACTGAAGGTGGAATAAATTGCCACAAAAGGTTTAATCCCTTCTGTTATTAAGCCTGCGGCAAATGTTACTGCATGCTCTTCGGCAATTCCCACATCAAATAATCTACTGGGAAATTTTTTGGCAAAATCATTAAGTCCGGTTCCGCTAGTCATAGCAGCAGTAATGGCCACAATATTTTCATTTTTTTCTGCAAGTTTGCACAGTTTATCGCCAAAAATTTTAGAGTAACTATTGCTTTTGGAAGAGATGCTATTGCCTGATTCAATCTCAAATGGTCCCAAGCCATGAAAGCGAGAAGAATCACATTCGGCAGGTTCGTAGCCTTTTCCTTTTTTAGTGACTACATGTATTAAAAGAGGGCCATCAACATTTCTTTTGGCTTTATTTAATATATTTACCATTCGGGGAATACTATGTCCGTCGATTGGTCCCACATACTTAAATCCAAAACCTTCAAACAAGGTTTCGGGAGCTAAAGTATTTACCAAGTTTTCTTCTAATCTTCGAGCGATTAAGATTACTCTACGCTTGATGCGATATGGGAAGAATTGCACAGCTTTCCAGATAGTTTTTCTGATGAAATTATAAGATCGGCTCACTAGCATATTGGTAAGCGAAGCTTGAAGTGCGCCCACGCTTTTGGAAATGGACATATCATTATCGTTTAGGATAACGATTAAATTGGTCATTTCATTATCGCCGGCATGATTCAAAGCTTCAAGAGCCATTCCGCCCGTTAGTGCTCCATCTCCAATAATTGCGATGGCATGACTTTTATCATTTTTCATCTTTTTGGCAGTGGCAATTCCCATGGCCGCCGAGATGCTTGTGCTGGCATGGCCAACTCCAAAAGCATCATATTTGCTTTCGGAAATTTTATTAAATCCACTTAAGCCATGAAATTGTCTTAAGGTAGAGAACTCTTCATTTCGTTCGGTTAATATTTTGTAGGCATATGATTGATGACCTACATCCCACACAATTCTGTCTTTAAGAGGGTCAAATATTTTTAAGACAGCAATTGCCAAATCTGTGGCGCCTAATGATGGAGCTATATGACCACCATTTTTGGCAGTTACTTCGATGATGCGCTTTCTTACTGCTTTGGCCAGTATCCCCAATTGTGGTATAGATAGCTTTTTTACATCATCGGGATTTTTTATTTTATCTAACATGTAAATATCCTTGCTGTTTATAAAAAAAACTGATCACTTTAAGCGACTCTCAATCCAATTCATTACATCTTCGATGCCGGTTTTTTTTAAGGAAGAAAAAGCTACGATTTGTCCCGCTTCCAATCCAAATTCGGTTCGGCGTTTTTTTAGTTCTAGCACAATCTTAGATTTGGTAAGTTTATCTGATTTGGTAGCCACAACTAAGAACGGAATCTTCATTGTTTGCAACATCTCGATCATTACTTTATCTTTGCTATCTGCTTTATGACGTATATCGATTAAACTAACTACACCATTTAACTGAATTCGATTCTTAAAATAATTACTAATCATTTTCTTCCACAATTGACGAGCAGTTTTACTTACTTTGGCAAAACCATAACCCGGGAGATCGACTAATGTTAGAAATACATCTTGATTATCGTCATTCTTCAATCTTACATCAAAGAAATTTACTAAACGTGTTTTACCGGGTTTCCCGCTAACTTTTGCGATAGCTTTACGATTTAAAATCGTATTAACCATTGATGATTTGCCAACATTAGATTTTCCTACAAAAGCAATATCGGTAAATGGTGTTGGCGGATATTGGTCGGGATTTACCGCACTTTTATTGAAACTTGATTGTACAACTCTCATAATTATAGGTAATAAATTGCTGAAGAATTATCATTTTCCCAGACTTCAATTTCTTCGATATGAGCATTGTCATCGGAAATCTTTACATCTAATAATTCAAAAATTAATTTTGCAATATTTTCTGAGGTAGGATTCTTCTCGGTAAATGGGTCTAATTCATTTAAAAATTTATGATCTAAAAATTCCATAATAGAATTTAGATGTTCTTTTACTATTCCAAAATCTATTGCCATACCAATCTCATCAGTCTCCTTGCAAACTATGCAAGC
>DAOWES010000293.1 GCA_030638385.1 Candidatus Cloacimonadota bacterium
TGAGCCTCAAGATCTTCCGCTTGAAATTATCTACCAAGATGATTATTTAGCTATTGTGAATAAACCGGCCGGCATGACTGTTCATCCGGCACCCGGCAACCCCAATAATACATTGGTAAATGCCATTGCCTTTCACTTAAATGGTCAATTGTCATGTGGTGCTACTCGCTATAGACCCGGTATTGTGCATCGATTAGATAAGGATACAACCGGCTTGTTGGTTATTGCCAAAGATGATAAAACTCATGCTCTACTTTCTGATCTTTTTCAGAAAAGAAAAATTGATAAATATTATTTGGCTATTACGTCCGGAGTTCCCAAAGAAAGTGAAGGCACTATTGATACTATGATTGGCAGAAGTAGCCTTGATAGAAAAAAAATGGCTGTGGTAGAAGAAGGTAAAAGAGCAATTACTCATTATGAGATTGAGGAATATTTCGACTTCTTCTCTTTGGTTAAGATAAAACTCGAAACCGGAAGAACTCATCAAATTAGAGTTCATTTCAGTCATTTGAATTGTCCTATATTGGGAGATGAAACATATTCTACTTTGAAAAGAACATTAAATCATATTCCTTCAAATTATCAGAAAAAATTAAAACATCTCTTGGCAAATAATCTCAAAAGACAAGCTTTACACGCCTACCAGCTTGAATTTGATCATCCAATTACCGGGGAACATATTTTGGCAACAGCACCCTTACCGGAAGATATGGAATATGCCCTCAATTGGCTTCGGAAATTCTTTGTAACCAGTTAAAAAAAATTTGTAAAATCTCCTTCTAGGAGATATCGTTTTGATCGAAATCGTTTTTCTACGAGTCGGCTTTGCTTTAGCAAAACGATCTCGATCAAAGCCGAATATTAGAAGGCCGGGATGTCAGAAATAACGTATGCCCCCTCATCCGACTGTCCTTCTCCCGTTTTACGGGCGAAGGAACATAAGAATAGCAGGAAGAATAAAAGAGGCAAAGCAGTCATGATTATGATACTAATTACTAACTTATTAATAGACTATATTTCCGAGATCGTTTTTCTTTCTCCTTCTCCTCCTAGGAGAAGGCTGGGATGAGGTAAGATTATGAAAAACTTTAAGAAACAGTTTCACTGTAAATGAAAACCTAAAATAGGTAAGCTGTGATTGTTTTGATCGAAATTGTTTTAAGCGAGGAGGCTTGAATGAACTGTGATAATATCGGTAACGAATGTGCCTGTACATACAGTAGCTGTGCAAATCATGCCAAATGCTGCGAATGCCTTAGATATCATAGATCGAAGGGAGAACTTCCGGGATGCTATTTCCCCAAAGAAGCAGAAAAGACCTATAATCGCTCAATCGCTTATTTTGTAGATTTATATAATTCAGGTAAAATCTAATGGCTCTCCTAAAATTCCTGATAATCATTGTTTTTAATCTTTCTTTGGGATTAACACCGGTTTTGCTTATCATCGGTTTTCTGTTTTATCCAAAAGAAAAAAAATATATTGGTTATAAACAGATACCATTAACTCCCGCTTTTGCCTATCGCAAAAAAGAGCAGTTGATGAGGAAAATTCATAGATTACTCCATGATTATCTGGAAGAATGTGAAAGTTTAGATCAAAATAGTCGCGTTGCCAAATGGGAGCAAAAAGCATTCAAATCAGCTTTTGAAAAATATGGCTGGATCGATGATATTCGCTGGTTACCCGGAGTAATCAAAGAAAAGATTCACCATTTTATCTCCACAGTTGCTTACGAAGTTGTACGACAGTTTTTGCGCAAATTTGTGCCATTCTTGATAGAAAAATATAAACTGGAATCTTATATCGCTATCATAGATAAAAAATTAGATGTAGAAGTAATTAAAGAGTTTTTCATGAAATATATTTTCAAATATATCATGATCGTATTAGCAATTTGTTATGGTCTGTTAGGACTTTTTAATGGCTTTCTTTTTTTGATAATTAAATAAAAAAAAGTAGGATAAATGAAATGAAGAAATTATTTACAATTGTAATTTTGGGGGTTGTTTCTTTTTGTACTGCCCAACACACTGTGTTTGAACTAATTGATTTTGGTTTGGAAAATTCTAAATCGATGAAAATTCAAGTTTTGGCAGATGAAAATAGCCAAACAAATCTTACCAATAGTTATTTGAATCTATTACCAAGTGCTTCTATTTCTGTGGGAGCCGGCAAAACAAATAGCTTGGATGAAGGATCGAATACTATCGATTCTAAAAATGCGGGTTTAAATGTTAGTAAAAGTTTGCAATTGATAGATCCCACCTTTTTCAACATTAAAACATCTAAAATAGCAGCAAAAAATTCTCAAATTATGCTACAAGAGACAAAGAAAAATGTAACAATAGCAATCTTTAATAAATATATCTCTGTTTTGCAAATAGCAGCAAATTTGAAAATCGCAGAAAATAATTATACTATTCAACAGCAGGTATATGATGTTTCCAAAATCAAGCATCAATTGGGCAATTTATCCGATTATGATTTACAGACGAGTGAAGTGAATTTAATTACCCAAGAGATACAAGTGAAGGAATTGGAAAACAATTATAAGGAGATTCGCCAAGCTCTATTTTCCTATATAAATATGGAAGATGATGGAGCCGAGCTGCAGGAGCCGGAAATAACTGTTTCTATTCCTAAAATAGAAAATTATGAAAACAATAATATTATGATGAAAATGAATAATCTCCGAACTCAAAAAATATCTTTATTTCAACAAAAATTGAATCTGTATCCCATGCCCGTTATCAGCGCATCTTATAATAACTCAGCAACTAATGATATATTCGAAGCAGATAATTATGAGGATAATGTCTCTTTTGGCCTGAATGTCTCTTATGATTTGTTTGATATTCCAACGCTTAGAAATAATTTTGTAAATTCCCAAAGAGATCTTTTGGCTAGTGAACTGAATTTGCGGGATGCGATAAGAGAGAATAAAAGTAATATCGAGACGACGCTTTTGAAAATCGAAGCCTTGGAAAGCACTTTTGAGCTTTATAAGAAGAAATTGAAAATTGCCGGAAATAATTTGGATAAGGCAAAAGAGCAATATGAACTTGGCTTAATTAATATTACTGAATTTGAAAGAGCGCGGGTAGATCTTTTTAGTGCGGAAATTACTAAAAATAATAAATATTATTCTTTATTGCTAAAACAGGAAGAGCTGAATCTATTGCTTTCAAATAATATTTTAGGAAAATATTAAAAGGAGCTTGGTTTGAAAAGCCAAGATGGTATAATTGCAGTAGCGATGGATAAAAAAAGCCCGGCTACCAAGGCCGGTTTAAAAGTTGGTGATACGATTAATTTCACTATTCTAAGAGATGAAAAAGTTATTTTAGTCGCATTTGAAGCAGTAGAACAATATTAAGAAAATGAAAAAAATATAGTTAAATAGGGGAAGATTTATGAAAAGATTAATTTCAGTATTATTAGCGATTTTTTTACTATTCTCTTTGGGATGTGGTAAGAAAAATCAACAATCGAAGTTGAAGCACGGAGTTAAAAAGAACAATCATCTGGTTGTGAAAAGAGGTTCCATTACAGTTAAATTGGAAGAAACCGGCGAAGTTAAACCAATTAAAGAGATTGATATCAAATCGAAAATAAGTGGTAAAATTCTCAAATTCTATGTGGAAGAGGGCGATTTTGTGAAAAGTGGAGATCTGATTGCCGATATCGAACCGGATTATAACCAAGCAGAAAAAATTGCTCGAGTAAAAAGTAGTTTGAAATTAAATGAGATTAGATTGCGTAATGCAACTAAAGATTTTGAAGATAAAAAGAAATTAGCGGAATATATTTCCAAAACCGAATTAAATCGGGCAGAGGATTCATTTATTGAAGCAAAATTAAATTATGAAGATGCTTTTGCGCAATATGAGCTTATCAAAGAGATTGAAGCAGAAGGTAATGTTTCAAAGATCATTTCTTCCGCTTCCGGAACCTTAATTCTAAAATCTGTTGAAGAAGGCGAAATGGTTGTTGCCGGCTCCGGTGCTTATGCCGAAGGCACGATTATTGTTAAATTAGCAGATTTGCAAAGAATGGTAATTTCCTCTCGTATAAACGAAGTTGATATTGCCAAAGTAAGCAAAGGTCAGAAAGTAGATATTCAACTTGATGCTTTTCCATACGATAAATTTTATGGGAAAATCAATAAAATTGCGGCGATGGCTGTGAAATATAATAATGTGAAAGTATTCCCCATAGAAGTGGAAATCATTGATGTTTCTAGTAAGATCAAACCTGGTATGACAGCAAACATTACCATTATTGGTGAAGATAAAAAAGAGATCATTGTTTTACCGATTCGAGCAATATTCTCCGATGCAACTGGGCTGGATATTGTTTACAAAGTTTCTAATGATACTATTAGTGGCAGCAGAATCATTAAGACAGGTATTAATGATTTCCAACAAGTAGAGATTATTGAAGGTATTGCCGAAGGCGATACAATCTCTTTGGTAGAAAAAAGCAAAAATGATGTAGAATTTAAGATGAGTTTTTAAATAGATGAGATTAATTAATCACAATAAAGGTGAATGGAATTGGTGCTAAGCTATAATTCCAAATTACACTTTTCAGGAGGTAATATGATAAAAAACATTTGGCGAAGAGGCAGAGACTTTTTAGGAGTAGAAATTCCCATTATTGCGGGCGGAATGACTTGGATAAGTGATTTTGATTTAGTGAAAGCGGTTAGTGATGCCGGAGGTTTTCCCGTCTTCGCAGGCGGAAATATGCCACCTGAAATGTCTGAAAAAGAGATCGACAGATTGGTTGAGAAGATTCACAAACCATTTGCTGTTAACCTGATAACCATTGCTCCAAACTATCAAGCTCATTTCGAAATACTCAAAGATAAAAATGTACCTTTTGTAATTTTTGCCGGAAATTTTCCCAAGAAAAAAGATGTGGTAAGGATGAAAGAAAGCGGCAAAAAAACTATCTCTTTTGCTTCTACAGAATCTATTGCCAAAAAGCAAATTAGTTGGGGAATTGATGCTCTTATATTGGAAGGAAGTGAAGCCGGAGGGCATATTGGGAATGTTTCTTTGATAGTCTTGCTTCAGCAAGTGCTTTTTAATTTATCTAACTTTCCTGTGTTTGTTGCCGGTGGAATTGCCACAGGTAAAATGATGGCACACCTTTTGATGATGGGTGCATCCGGTATTCAGATGGGTACACGTTTTGTGATGAGTGAAGAGTGTACAGCTCATGAAAATTTCAAAAAAGCGTTTATCAAAGCCAGAGCTAGACAAGCCATTGCTACTCCTCAATATGACAGCAAATTACCGGTGGTGGGAGTTCGTGCCTTGAGTAATTCCGGTATGGAGAATTTTGGGAAATTGCAATTAGAGCTTCTGAAAAAATTGCAGGAAGGAACCATAAGCAGAGAGAATGCTCAATTTGAAGTTGAAAATTATTGGGCTGGTTCATTGCGTACTGCTGTTGTGGATGGCAATGTAGATGACGGTTCGTTGATGGCAGGGCAGAGCGTTGGCTTGATAAATGATATCAAACCGATAAAGCAAATTCTTTTGGATATGATAAATGACGCAGAAGATGAGCTAGATAAAATGAAAGAAACGTTTTCGTTAATTTAGATAATTAGTGAATTTCAAGAAGACGAATAAAA
>DAOWES010000141.1 GCA_030638385.1 Candidatus Cloacimonadota bacterium
CATACGCTTCTAAACATATTCCGAAAAGAGTGTTTAATGAAGGTGGTTTTAGCGGTAAGGTCACACCTGTTCCCATCCCGAACACAGAAGTTAAGCTTACCAGCGTCGATGGTACTGCATGGGTAACTGTGTGGGAGAGTAGATCGCCGCCTTCATTAAAGACTCTTTTTTTCATTTACGCTCCTCAAACTTCCGAGGAGCTTTTTTTTATCATAAAAAGTGCTTAATGAAAGTGATTTTAGCAGTGAGGATATACCTGTTCCCATCCCGAACACAGAAGTCAAGCTCACTTGCGCTGATGGTACTGCACGGGCAACTGTGTGGGAGAGTAAGTCGTCGCTTTCATTAAGCACTTCTTCTTTATAGATGATTTTTCCAATAAAATAACAACAAATTATCGCTTAAATTTATAAAATATTTGTAATTAACAAATACCCTAACCAAGTAAAAAATCGGTGTTTTTACACTTCTAACTTGAAATAATGCCTTAGAATTAATATTTGGGCTTTATTTTTCGTGATCATCCGTGTTTACCAAGTTAAACAGCGACTCCGCCGCTCCTGCTTCGCAGTGGAATTGACGAGAAATAATGGCTTTGATCGAAATCGTTTTTTTACGAGTTGGCTTTGCTAAAGCAAAACAATCTCGATCAAAGTTGGTTCAACATTGCAATTCGAAACACAATTAAAAATAATATTGGTTAATGTGGAATTGATAACAATTAATGCTAGAAAATTGAATAAAAAAATGATTGCCTTCTAATGCTGTATCACAATATTTGACAATAATTTGGAGGAATTTTGGAAGATATATTTGTTTGGGCAGAAATCAAAGAATTAAGAGAAAAAATAGCATATCACGAGAAGCTTTATTATGAAAAAGCTCAACCGGAAATCAGCGATTTTCAGTTTGATAAGCTTGTGCAACAATTAAAAAAGCTAGAAGAAGAATATCCACAATACAAAGAGATTAGCTCTCCAACTGCAAGGGTTGGGTCTGATATTTCTCATGACTCAACTGTAATTGAGCATAAAGAGAGAATGTATAGCCTTGATAATGCTTACTCTTTTGAAGAGATAAAAACATTTTTAAATAAAATTTCTCCCAATATTCCTGAAGTTACATTGGAACACAAAATAGATGGTTTTAGTGTAAATTTGTTTTATGATAATGGTGATTTGCAATATGCTACCACTCGTGGTAATGGTTTCGAAGGTGAAATAATTACCGCGAATGTGAAAACAATTAATTCTATTCCCCAAAAAATTAAGTACCAAAAACCTATTGAGATCAGAGGCGAAATATTTCTGCCAATATCTGAATTTGAAAGAATAAATTCAGAACGTGAAAAAAAATTGTTAAATAAATTTGCAAATCCCAGAAATGCTGCTGCCGGAACTATCAAACTTAAAAATAGTTCGGAAGTTGCTAAAAGAAAATTAGACTCAATGATCTATTCCGTTGGCTTTTGTGAAGAAAAATTAATCAATTCGCAAACCGAATTAGTAACTTTTTTGGAACATAATAAGTTCAAAATTAGTCACGAGATAATAGCTACAAAACAATTTGAAGAGATAGAACAATATTGCAATCATTGGGAAAAAGAACGTTCAAATTTGTCGTTTGAAATTGATGGGATTGTGATAAAAGTAAACGATAGAAGATTACAAAAGAAATTAGGTTTTACTTCCAAAAGCCCCAAATGGGCTATTGCCTATAAATTTAAAGCAGAAGAGAAAACAACTGAATTATTAGATGTAAAATTCCAAGTTGGAAGAACCGGAGCAATTACACCTGTGGCAATTCTTAAGCCTGTATTTGTCGCCGGTACAACAGTTTCACGAGCTACTTTGCACAACCAAGATGAAATTAATCGTCTTGATATTCATTTTCACGATCAAGTTGTGATTATAAAATCGGGCGAAATTATTCCCAAAATAATTAGAGTGGAATCTCACAGCAGAAGCGCTGAAGCGGAAAAGGTGATATTTCCCACAAATTGTCCGGTTTGTAATGCTCCTCTTCAAAAGGAAGATGAGGGTGTGATTTCATACTGCAATAATCTTAATTGTCAGGCTCAACTCTATCAACGAATTAAGCACTTTGCCAGCCGAGATGCTGTCGATATTGATGGACTTGGTGATGCTCTGGTTAAACAGCTAATTGAAAAAGAGATCATTAATTCTATCGAAGATATCTATCAAATTGATTATCGGAAAGTGATTATTCTGGAAAAACAGGCTGAAAAATCGGTTGATAATTTGAAAAAGGCGATTGAAAAATCAAAAACTCAAAAATTTCATAAAATACTTTTTGGACTCGGTATTCGTTATGTTGGAGCAAAGACCTCCACTCTTCTCACACAAAAATTTTCCGATATCGATAAATTGATGAGCGCTTCCGTTGAGGAATTGATGCAAGTTGATGAAATTGGAGAAAAAATTGCCGAATCAATTCATGAATTTTTTGGAAATGAAAAAAATATTAAGATGATCGAAAATTTAAAAGAGCTTGGCTTAAATTTTCAGAGCGAAGAAATGGTAACCAATAATATTTTGGACGGGAAAACATTCTTATTTACAGGATCATTAGAAAAATTTACCCGCTCAGAAGCAAAAGAGATGGTTGAAAATAATGGTGGAAAAACTTTATCTGCTATTTCAAAAAATCTTAATTATCTGGTCGCCGGTAAAAAAGCGGGCTCTAAATTGGCCAAAGCAGAGAAAATTCCAACGATAGAAATTATTTCTGAAGAGCGATTTTTAGAGATGATAAAACAGGGAAAATAATGAAGATATTAGAAAAATATATACTTAAAGAAAATCTGAAACCATTCTTAGTTTCCCTTTTTGTGGTAACTTTTGTAATGCTTTTAGATAAGCTTATCGATTTACTTAATCTCATTATAGAAAAGAAGTTAGATGCTTTTACCATTGCCTCAATATTTGGATTGAGTTTGCCCTTTATCTTGGCGGTAACAATTCCGATGGCAGTGTTGCTTGCCTCGATTATGTCCTTTGGAAGATTATCAACTGATAATGAACTTGTGGCGTTCAAATCGTGTGGTATAAATATCTATTCTTTGCTTAAACCAACCCTGATTGCGGCAATGATTATGTCATTGTTTATGGTTTATTTTAATAATGTTATTTTGCCGGAGACAAATCACGCTCTGAAAAATATGATGATAAAGGCGAGTACGCGAAGACCCGCAACGGCAATTATTCCAAGAAGTTTCAATAAGATGAAAAATTTCACAATTTATGTTAAAGATCGAATCGATGATGAACTTTATGGAATTTTAATCTATGATAAAAAGAATAAAAAATATCCTCAGACAATTTCTGCTGAACGTGGAAAAGTGTTTTTCTCTAATGGTGGTAATTCCTTAAAAGCGGTATTATATAATGGTCAAGCTCATGATAGAGATAAAAAAGATCCACGAAAATATCAGATTACTGAGTTTGACTCTTACACTATAAATATTCAGGATTTGGGATATAAATTTTATGATGAAGAATCAGATTACCGTGGAGATCGTGAACTTAGCTCCAAGGCAATGCTAAAACTTGTTGATGAAAAAAGAAGTCAAATTGGCATTCTGGGAAATGAGATTAAGCACCTTAAGCGAAATATGGATAAAATTTCTTCCGATAGTTTGCGCGTGAAAGAGAAGGAGCGTGAAATCCGAACACATCAAAACAAATTAAATATCAAACAAGATAAGATATTGAATTTGAAAGATGGCATAAATAAATATTTGGTGGAAGTGCATAAAAAATATGCTATCGCTTTTGCTTGTTTTATTTTTGTGCTGATCGGGGCACCGGTGGGATTGATGACTAAAACTAGTGGCGTTGGAATGGCGTTTTCGGTTAGTTCAATAGTTTTTCTTATCTATTACGGAACACTTACATTTGGAGAAGAATTGGCCGATCTTGGCTTAGTTGAACCGTTTCTGGCTATGTGGATATCAAATATTTTATTAGGAATAATCGGCATTTATCTGGTTATGATTTCTGTGCGAGAAATGAAGGTGATTAATTTGCAAGATGTTTTAAAAAATATATTAATAAAATTGAGAATAAAAAAATGAGACTATTAGATAGATACATAATTATAGAATATTTAAAGATATTTTTGGTAATAACTTTTTCTTTTTCGGTACTATTTCTCATTATAGATGTTTCGGATAGACTGCCCAGACTTATGCGTAGAGGAGCTGAATGGAATGATTTGGCTCTATATTTTTTATTAAGAATTCCATATCTAGTTGTGCTTTCGTCACCTGTGATGGTACTGCTTTCCGGTCTTTTTTTGATGAATAATCTGGCTAAACATTCCGAATCTGTAGCTATTCGAGCAGCCGGAATTAGTATTGCAAGAATGGTTTCACCGCTTTTTGTCTTCGGATTGATCTTTACCATTTTCATTATGTTGTTTGCTGAATTTGTGCTTCCCAAAGCAGAAGAGTATCGCCAATATATTTATAAGGAAAAAATTAAGAATCAGAAAGTTGAAAATAAGATGGCCAGATCTCATATTCACTATTTAGGAAATGATAAAAACCTCTATTATATAGGATATTTTGATGGCTATCGGGAGCAATTAACAACTATTGATATTACCACGTTCGATAATGAAAATGGGAAAATAGATAGGAAAATAACAGCTTCCAAAGCTTTTTGGAAAGATGATGAATGGCATTTTGAAAAATGCTATATTAGAAATTTTGATGGTGGTAGATTAAGAAAGAGTGAGTTTTTTGAATCTACCGTTATTTCGGAAGTAGATGTTACTCCTATTGATTTTATCAAAAGTGCCAAGAAACCAATGTCGATGAATTATTTTGAACTGGAAGACTATATTGAGCGTTTGAAAAAAGTTGGAGAGAAATTTACAAAAGAGTTGGTTGAACTAAACTTAAAGGTCTCTTTTCCTTTTGCAAATCTGATTATTTTATTATTTAGTGTACCGCTTGTTTCTACTTCTTCTCGCAGTAAAGGGAAGGGGCTTATTTTTGCTTTTGGACTCCTGATATGTTTCTTATATCTTTCGGCATTGAGAATTTGCCAAAGTTTGGGTTATAATGATATTTTATCGCCCATTATGGCTGCTTGGCTACCCAATGTCATATTTGGAACTCTGGGGATTTTCTTTGTAATAAAAGCAGAGGTATAATGAAAATATTAATGATCTTAGAAAGTAATTTCCCTCCTGATGTTAGGGTTGAAAAAGAAATTGCTAGTTTATCTTCGGCCGGTCATCAAATTATTTTAGCTTGCTCTTCACCCCGGTGTGAGGATGAACAAATAACTTGGAATAGTACTAAAATAATTAAAAAGAAAATGCCCAAGTTAATCTATAAATCTAGTGTTGCAGCCCTAAAATTCCCTTTCTATTTTTCTTATTGGAAGAAATACCTCACCTCAATTTTTGCAGAAAACAACTTTGACGCTATACACCTTCATGACCTTCCGCTTGCTAAGGTTGCAAAAGAGCTTTCTCTAAAATATAAAATTCCATTTGTGCTTGATCTGCATGAAAACCGACCTGAAATTATGAAATTGTATCATCATGTAAAAACATTTCCCGGTAATGTGATAATATCAATAAAACGTTGGCAGCAATATCAGAAGAAATATGCAAACATGGCAGACGAGCTTATTCTTGTTACTAATGAAGCAAAAGAAGATTACTTAAATAAATATAATCTCAATCCTCAAAAAGTAACTGTAGTGCCAAACTTTGTTGATCTTGATACTCTTAATGCTATTTCTTTGGATAATAGTATTATAAAAAATTATCATGATAAGTACGTTGTAGTTTATTTTGGTGATACCGGATTACGGAGAGGTACATCCACAATTATTCAAGCTGCGAATCTGCTAAAAGAGTTTAAGGAGATACATTTTTTGATAATCGGAAATAGTAGAGAAGATGAATATTTAAAGAGAGAAAAAAAAGAATCTGATCTCTCAAATGTGGAATTAACCGGATGGGTTCCGTTCGAAAAAGCTGCTTCATATATAAAAGCAGCTCAAATTGGTCTTTGCCCATTTTTACGAAATACTCATCACGATACTACTTTTGCCAATAAAATGTTCCAATACATGGCTTTGGGAAAACCTGTGATAGTAAGTGACTGCATCTCGCAGAAAAACTTGATTAATAATGAAGATTGCGGGTTGGTATTTACTGCCGGCAATGCGGATGATTTGGCAAAGAAAATTTTGGATATGAAACGAAGTCCAAAATATAATGAATGGTCAAAAAATTCCACTAACGCAGTTTTAAATAAATATAATAGGAAAAATGCAGCAAAAAAAATCAAAAAGGCATAATAAACAATATAATAAACATAATACGTGTTCTAGAAAAAAAAATGTGCACTGGCTGTGGAATATGTGAAAGTATATGCCCTACCAAAGCGATTGAAATTGTTTATAACGAGAACTTTGGCCATTTCATCCCCAAAATAGATAATGAAAAATGTACTGAATGTGGACTATGTTTGCAAAGTTGTAGTGGTGGCGAAATTGACCACCTGGCTTTACAAAAAAATAAATTTGGTCAACTGCCGGAAAATCCAATATTGGGTCATATCGAAAAAGTTTACATTAGCCACTCTTTGCAAAAAGATTTACAGGAAAATGGTGCTTCAGGTGGCTCCGTTACGGTAATTTTAACTAATTTATTTAACCAAAAAAAAATTGAGGCTGCGGTTATTGCCAACACTACAGTTACGACTGTTTCTGAAAATAGGGCTGTTGTTGTAACTTCCGCTAAAGAATTAAATCAAAATCAGAGCTCAAATTATACTAATGTTCCAATCCTAAAAGATCTTGGTAATATATTGCAAAAATATAATCATATCGCTCTTGTTGCTCTGCCATGTCAGATTCATGCTTTGCAAAAGGCAATTGCTTTTAAGCCCGAATGGAACAATAAAATTGTGCTAACGATCGGCTTAATTTGCGGTGGCGTTTATTCAAATAATGCAGTAAAACGTCATATTCAAAGTATAAATCTTCCTCGCAAAGAAATAAACTCAATTAGTTTCAGACAAGGAAAATGGCCCGGAAGAATGGTGATAAAAACAAAAACCGGCAAAATGATAAAAAGCAGGCGTGGTCAATTTTTTATCACAAATTACTTAAGAAGATGTTTTTTTTGTAATGATTTGTTGAATGAATTAGCCGATGTTAGTGTTGGAGATAACTGGTTGAAAGATCGTGGGAACGGTGAAAATATCATAATAATCAGAAACAAAAAAGTTCTCTCATATTTACAGAATCTACACAAAACAGAGATTGATTCTAATAAATTGTATTCTGCATACCGTATAGATTCACGTAGAAGAAAGTATTTCAAAGCAAATAAATTAGTGGCAAAATTATGGGGCTGGCCAATTCCCAAAATTCAGACAGATCCAAGAATTAAAGCAAAATTTAAACATTATCTTATCAGTTTTTTAGATAGTTTACAATTTCAAATGGGCAATGCTAACACTAAACATATTAGACGATTTTTAAAAATGAAAAATATAATCGATCATTTTTTTATTAAAAATTCAATTTTGAAATTATTGAGATGGAAGCCGGAGATGAATGAAAATAAACAACTTACCATTTTAATTTCCGAATCAGACGTAGTAGGGAATAAAGGTGCTGTCGCAATGTTGAATTTACTAATGAAATTGCTTCAAGAACAATTTGGAGATGTAAATTTTATTGTAACTTCTATGCATAGAAATAATCATCCTACTAATGATGAGATACAGGTTTTGAATACAAATGGGCAGGCTTTTGATATTGCTTTGGTTAAGCTATGGATTTGGTGGCTCTTTTCTCAGATTGGTATTAAATTTAATTTCCTTCTTAATGATAAAATTCTAAAGCACTATCTAGCTGCTGATATAATTATAAGTGCTTCCGGAATAAGCTTTAATGAAGATTTTGGTTTTATTAAAA
>DAOWES010000193.1 GCA_030638385.1 Candidatus Cloacimonadota bacterium
AATTTCGGTTAAATAACTTGTTTCAGTTGCAGCAATTTCTTCATCAATCACTACATCAGCAAAAGTATCATCGGTGGCTACCTGAATCTTATATCCTGTTGCACCGGCATATTCAACCCAACTAAAATCAACAATTACGCCGGTATCTCCACCATCTTTAGGTTTAGACAGAAAAACAGCGTCATTTGTAATAAATTTATTAACCTCACTCCAATTAACCTCTTTGCCATCTTCAGTTTTTACACCTATAGCAACATCAGAAGTCATTCTCCAATAATAGCCATCAGTATTAGCGGTTAAAGTTTTGAGTGTATCAGTCCAAGAACCTGCAGCATCTGCAACAGGAATTTTAACTTCATTCAAAACAACATTTTCGAACTTTTCATCTGTAGCAACCTGGATAGTATAATCAGAGGCATTATCCAATTCTCTCCAAGAAAATTTAACCGGAACAGAAATAGCTGCAGATTCATCGGCAGGATCAGCCAAACTAACCACAATATCTGTGTGGAACATTCTGATATCACTCCAATTTTCACCGGAAGTATCTGTTTTCACACGCCAGAAATATTTGCAATCTTCCTCTAAATGTTCAGGAATATCGAATGATGTTTCAGTAGTAGTTTCATTATACAGCAAAGGATCAAAATCTCCTGATTCTGAAACTTGTACTGTATATTCCTCGGCGCCATCGAGCTTCTTCCACCCAAGGCATGGCTTCAAACTAGCACTTTTATCATTTATAGGTGCAAATAATTTCACAACATAATTGGTTGTAAAACTCCAAGTTTCACTCCAAAAAGAATTATCAGCTTTCACTTTCCAATAATAGGTAGTAAAGTTTTCAAAATCAGACTTAGGTGTCGCATGTTGATAATCTTTATAATATGAGCCTGTAGAGTCAAAAACGATCGTTTCAATTTTAAAGAGAGAATCAGTGGCAACATAAATTTCATAACTATCTGCTCCGACAAAGCGATTCCATTTAAATTTCGGTGTTAAATCATTAATGAAATATTCAAAACCAGGCTCAAGAAGAGTAAGTTCAGGACCTTGTCCTTGAACAAAATATAATTTGTATTCATCTAAAGTCACTCCATCAATATCGAGTGGACTAATAGCATTTCCCAGTGAATCCACTATAGTATTATTTTCTGATGTATCTTGCTTTAACCAAAGAGCTTTTGACGATGTGTTATGATAATAATCATAAAGATAAGTATTCACTTCTCCATCTTTAAGCCAAACTTGGTTATCTTGCACGAAAATTTCTTGTTCTTCCGATTTAACCGAAACACTATCAATGATAAAATCGTGTTTTTCAATGGTTAAACATTTTTCCTCAACTAAAACCGGGATAAGTAAGTCACCATCTTTTTGCATCTGATAACGATCCCAGCCATTAATCATTAAGACATCAATTCCATCCAATATTACGTCTTTTTCAGGAGTAACCGGATCTTTCTCACAACCTACAAAGATAAGTAGACTGGAAAGAATTGCCAGAATGAAAAAGGTTTTTATAGTTTTATGATTTTGCATAATTATCTCCTTTTCGGCAATTATTGCCCATTACCGGCATCAAGCTCTTTAATAATATGATTCAACACTTCTTTCACTTGAAGAGGCTCCATATAAGAGAGCGGAAAACCAAACATATAGCAACTGTTATTATCAGTTACTTTTCTAATAGCAACCGGTTGACCGGTATATTTTTTATATTCATCTAAAGTTGGATCCAAAGGTTCATCGGCAGCTTCTTTACAACCAAATCTGAAGATAACATCTGTTCCTTCCAATAAAAGATCTTCCGTGAAATACGCAAGCGGTGCATAACCATTAAACTCATTCATTTTAGCATTAAAGCCTGGAAGTTTAAGATTAATATCTGTAGGCATTGAATCTTCTTTAATAGCGTTAACAAAATAGCTTAAATAATCGAAGTTGGTTATATCCATCTCCTCATCATCAGCTCCGGAAGGACAAAGAATAGCATCCTCTTCCATCAAAGGTAGTCCAAAATATTTAGGTAACAATGGATACCCCTTATCTTTACTTCCTACCAACATTGAGGTTTTCAAACTAGCGGCACCACTAACAATCAGGTTACCTCCACCATTAAGATATAAGTTCATTGCATCATATTCTGAATGAAAGTTATTATTATTGGGATCATCCGCATGATATATAATTAACTTATATTTTTGTAAATCAGTAGGAGAGAATGTGTTTACTAAGAAGTGAAGTAGAGAGTTAGCAGTTGATTTTACTCTATAAAAAACATCAACATCACCGGCATAATCTGCGACAAATCCTTCATATAAAGGGTCGACAATATCACTAGGAGTATTAGTGAAACCTTTATCATCATTAATGATCAGGATACCGGATTTTTCACTTTTTGGTGTCGTCTCAATAATTTCAAAAACAAATTCATCGGGAGTTGCATCGGCAACACCTTGAAGATCAACAGTTCTAACTTCAAATTTATGAAGTCCAAAATCAAGATCGGTAAGGATAGCGCCATTAGAGATTGAAGAACTCATAGGAACTCTTAACCATTCTTTTCCTGTTTTTTCATCCAAAACATTATTTTCTGATGCCGAAAGTGGAGCGTAATGATATGCTTCACCATCTAGACGTAAGTCAAAAAATCTTATCTCAGAAAAATATGGCTTTTTTGTAAGTTCATCTTGTACTTCATCATTTTTCTTATTATTTGGATCATCCGATTCGTATTCACCTTTGTATCCCCATTTCATATAGATAGTAAGGTTATTACTACCAATAATAGAGTAATCTCCATCTTTATTAATCCAGAAAGGTGTAGAATAATGAGTTCCTTCTGCTGTAAGAACACTTGGAATAACTGTAGAAATCGAACTAGCCATATAGGTAGTGAAGTGATTATCGCCAAGAGCATAAATTGCATTACTCGAGTCATCACTTCCGTCATAAATAACTGTTCCGGGGGAGAAACCATCTTTTACAGAAAAAGCAATTTCACTTTCTTCAGACTGGATTCCGGCGAGGTCAACAGATTTTACAATAATATATGTTGAATCTTGCGGAGCACCACTTGCATAAGAGTTTAATTTAAGAGCAGGTTTAGTGAATTCGGTTACAAGGTATCTACCAATATTAGGCTGATTTTTAGTTGTGTACTCTTCTTCAGAATACCCACCATTATCTTTCGAAATGACTCTTCCTAATAAATCTCTCTTTTCAAGTCTGAATTTAAAATAATCAGGGTCTGAACCATCTTTATCTAAAATAGTAAACTGGAATACAACACCTTTTCCAATTTCCTCACCATTGATATCGCCTTTTGTAGAGCTAATCTTAACTTGTGGAATACAAGAATAAACACTGAAATATTTACTTGCATATTCAGAATTTAGCAGATTACCATTTGCATCAACTGCAACACTAGTTTCCCCAGAATCATCCTTGCATTTTACATCAAATCTGCTCACAACAACAGCACTATCACCATCGATGTTTGCAGGAAAATTTATTGTGGCATAAACTTTCTTAGTCCAAATAGATTTCTGAGTTGATTCGGCAAGAGGAGTTGATTCATCTGCACCATCATTATAGTGATAAATCCAACCATTTTCATCCACAACAGCGTGTCCCGGAGTTCCATCGTCATATTTATTACCATTCTCATCAACAACCCTAAAAGCATACTTTTCTACGACTCCATCAGCATCATTTGCTTCCCAGTAAATTTTTTGCTGGAATGTTGCTGGTTCGTCCTTATTAATCTCTGTTGAATCCGTCACACCCTCATATGAAGTAATATGAATCGTAGGTTTGATATTCGGATTTAGTTCACCCTTTCTGCCACATGCAGTAATAACTAGCACGAGTAACAGAACAGCAGTTGTTAACATTAAAGCCTTTCTAACTTTAAACATTAAGTCCTCCTATATTATTCTTTTTTTTTATACAGTTTTGCGCTTCATTTACATTGTGTTTAATTTCCGTCAAGAAATTAACTACCCATGCAATAATTTGTAAGCTTTTAAGACGTTTTTAAGCAACATAGCGGTAGTAACGGAGCCTACGCCGCCCGGGACAGGTGTTATAGCAGACACCTTATCAAAGCTTGCCTCATATTCCACATCGCCCACATAACGATATCCCTTTTTCGCATCTTCTATTTGATTAACTCCCACATCAATTACGATTGCGCCATCTTTCAACATATCTGCTTTCACAAACAATGGATTTCCAATAGCAGCAATCACAATTTCTGCTTGTTTTATAATGGCGGAAAGGTTTTGGGTTCGACTATGACAAACAGTTACTGTTGCATTACCTGTTTCATTTTTTCTTAGAAGTAAGTTGGCCATTGGTTTTCCCACAATATCACTGCGACCGATCACAACAATATTTTTGCCGGAAGTTTCAATTTCATAATACTTTAAAATCTCTAAAACAGCATTTGGTGTAGATGGGATAAATCCTTCTCTATCTAACACTAAATTTCCAACATTAAGAGGATGGAAACCATCAACATCTTTCTGGGGATTAATCTTCATAACAATTTCAGATTCATCAAGATGCTTGGGAAGTGGTTTTTGCAACATCACGCCATGCACATTTGCATCACTATTTAGTTTTTCGATCTCTGTTAATAATTGAGTTTGAGTAATATCCACATTAAATAATTTTGTTGTGACTTCAATCCCAACTTTCTTACCTTTTTTAACTAAATTTTGGACATAATATTCAGCGGCCGGATCTTCGCCAATGAGAATAATTACCAATTTTGGGGCAAATCCATTATCAATAATTTCTGTTTTCAAATCTGCATAAATTTGTTTGATAAGAGGCTTTGCTATTAATTTTTTAGTCATCATATTTCCTTTTAATTCTAATAATATTTAAAGCTTTCCCGGTACTATCATCAATTTCTATTACTACCGCATTAATTTGTAATCCTCTATCTGAAGGTTCATATCTCGCAGGCATACCGGTTGTTAATTTTTGCAGAATTATCTCTTTTCTTACTCCGATTACAGAATCATGAGCCCCGGTCATTCCGGCATCTGTGATATATGCTGTTCCCTGAGCCAAAATTTCTTCATCGGCAGTTTGAATATGAGTATGAGTACCCACAACAGCGCCTACTCTTCCATCAAGATAATGTCCCAAAGCGCGCTTTTCCGCAGTAGCTTCGGCATGAAAATCTACAAAGATGTTAGATGTTTCCTCTTTAATTTTGGAAATCATATTATCACAAGCTACAAACGGAGAATCGGCCGGCCCCATGAAAGATTGACCAATCACAGTAAATACTGCCAGCTTTCGTTTATCTTCAAGTTCATAGATAAAATACATATTACCTAAAGATTTTTCAGGAAAGTTTATGGGCTTTAATATGCGCTTATCACTCGCAATAAAATCGAGAGATGCTTTTTTATCCCATAAATGATTACCACTTGTGAATAAATCTACACCAGCTGCAAAAAGAACTTTGGCAGTTTTTTCGGTAATAC
Organism: Candidatus Cloacimonadota bacterium; assembly: GCA_030638385.1. Classification (GTDB taxonomy): domain Bacteria; phylum Cloacimonadota; class Cloacimonadia; order Cloacimonadales; family TCS61; genus DAOWES01. The sequence continues at coordinate 5,511 of DAOWES010000193.1, forward strand.
CTCTACCCTGCGCTACATTTTCTCCATTCGCGATGCAAACATCAATAGTAAATTCGTTTTTAAGTTGAGAAAGCCGGTCGATAAGCAATTGTCGACCGGCTTTTCCAAATATATCTCCAATGAATAAAATCTTCATTGTTTATTTCGCAACAGCACTTTGGCGTGTTTCGCGTATAACCATTACCTTTATTTGACCAGGATACTGCATCTCTTCTTCAATTTTCGCTGCAATATCGGAAGCAATATAAGATGACTTACTATCTGATACTTTTGTAGGATCCACAATAATACGCAATTCGCGACCCGCTTGAATAGCAAATGACTTGTTCACGCCTTCAATTGAATTTGCAATCTCTTCAAGTTTTTCCAGACGTTTCATGTAAGTTTCCAACATCTCTCTACGTGCTCCGGGTCTTGCTCCTGAAACAGCATCTGAGACTTGAGTTAACACAGCATAAACAGATTGATATTCAACCTCTTCATGATGCGCTTCAATTGCATTCACCACAATTTTACTCTCACCATTTTTACGAGCAATATTTGCTCCTAATTTAGCATGCGAGCCATCAAATTCATGATCAACTGCTTTTCCCAGATCGTGTAAGAACCCACAACGACGCGCAAGCTCCTGATCAAGTCCAAGTTCCGCAGCCAAAACCCCACAAATCCAAGCAGATTCGATTGAGTGTTGCAAGATATTCTGACCATAACTTGTTCTATATCTAAGACGACCAATAAGTTTTACGATATTAGGAGAGATATTATGAATATTTGTCTCCATACAAGCTTCTTCACCTATTTTTATCAAAGATTCATCCATCTCTTTTGCGGTTTTCATAATCACATGTTCGATACGACCAGGATGAATTCTACCGTCAGAGATTAATTTTTCTAAGGCTTGGCGAGCAACCTCTCTTCTTACGGGATCAAAACCGGAAAGCACAACCGCTTCCGGAGTATCATCGATAATTAAATCGATCCCTGAAGCTTTTTCAAAGGCTCTGATATTTCTACCTTCACGGCCAATAATTCGTCCCTTCATCTCATCATCCGGCAATGAAACAACCGAAACAGTGGTTTCCGATACATAATCTACCGCCATTCTTTGCACAGCAGTAGAAATAATTCCGGCAGCAATTCTCTTTGCTTCTGTTTTGGTTTGATCAGCAATCTGACGTAATTCTTTAGCAGCGTCTTGACGCGCTTTGTTCTTTAAATTGTTTTTCAGAATTTCGGTAGCTTCTTCACGCGATAATCTGGCAATCTCAGAAAGTTTTCGATTTTGCTCTTCCAATAGTTCTTGAAGCTCTTGCTTTTTGATCGCATTCATCTCTTGCATATCGTTTAATTTTCTTTCAAAATCACTTAACTTCTTTTCACGAAGATCTAAATTATCGGTACGATTGTCTAATTTATTCACACGCTCATTATAACCTTTTTCTAAGGAGTGAATTTCCTTTTTTCGCGCTTTAATTTCATTTTCATAACCTTCTTGAATCTTAAACCAATCTTCCTTAGCCTTCAATACAACGGTCTTCTTTTGATTCTCTGCATCTATTTTCGCATCTGAAATAATTTTCTTCGCTAATTCCTCTGCTACAAGGATGTTTTTACGATTTAAATTTTTTTTCATTAAAATAATAATAATTGCTAAAATTGACGCTGCTACAAAACCAATAATTATTCCAATTGGATTCATTCTATATCCTCTCTTATTTATTTAACCCGCAATACCGTGTATCTGTTCGTCACGAACCTTTGTTAAAGGTGGACGCCGTGCATTATGCCATGAAACAAACCCGAATCGTGTCCGGTTTATGCGTCACAGCAGCTTAGCTTCCGTTTCGAAATTAGTTCTAGAACAAACAATATATCACGAATACCGCAGGCGTAATGTTTCTATCAATCTATATCTATACCATCGAGTAGATGGTCAATTTTTTGAGTTTCCTTTCTTAGATTGGAAGAGCTTTCCTTTTCAATAAAATATTTTTCGGTTAGTATAAGCGAATATAAAACAAATAACTTTGTCTTATCTACTGTATTAAAGTTTTTTTTAAGCTTTTCCAACTTTTCATTCATATGAGAGGCAAATCGGGTTAATTCCTCAGGATTATCAGTTTTAAAGTGATATTTATTCCCTAAAATCTCTACCTCAATTGTTTTCATATCTCAGTTAACTCCAAACAAAAAGATTAGAGCTCTGTTAATTGATCCAGAACATCATCTAATTTCTGAAGAGCATTCTGAGTTTTAGATTCATATGTTCCAAGTTGTTGAGATAATTTAGAATTTTCATCCATTAACATTTCGATCTCTTCGTTGAATTCAACAGCTTCACGCTTAAGGTTATCTAATTGATTCATTGCTTGAGCGTGTGCACCTTCCAATTGTTGACATTTCTCATCAAGATTTGTTTTCTCAATAGAGAGAACGTTGTACTTTTGCTTTAAAACCTGATAACTATTTATTAATTTCTGAATTTTTTCATCCAGCCCTAATACATTTTGTTCTTCCATTTCATTTACCTCATTTCAATCTGATATTCATTCTGTAAGCGTTTAATAATTTTTTGGAGAATTTTATTTGTGGATTCATCCGTCAAGGTTTTTGTATCGGAAACAAAGACGATATTAAAGGTAAGACTTCGATGGCCATCCCTAACGTTTTCTCCCTTATATTCATCAAACAAAACGATGTCATGAATTAATTTTCTATTTATCTGAAAAATTGTATCAATAATCTGCTGAACCGGATATTCTTCAGACACCAAAATTGAAAGATCTCTTAATACAGGTGGATACTTTGGAATTGTTTTAAAAATAGGATAACCCATCAATTTCAAGTTCATGACAGCATCAAATTTAATATCCAAACCATACACTGCCTGTTCAATTCCAAATTTTTCTGCTACTTTTGGATCTATCTTTCCAAAACTTCCTAATAAATGTTTCTTATAATATAGATCTGCAGCTTGCCCATTCTGATAAAACAATTCTTGCGAAGTCTCATATTTAATCTGAGTTACCCCTACAATATTCAATATCTCTTCCACAATTCCTTTTACATCAAAAAAATCTACATTATGCGATTTTTCTTTCCAAAAAGTCGGATTCAATGCTCCGGAAAGCAAACCGGAAATATGCATTTTCTCAGTAGCCAATTTCTCATCTTTACGAGTAAAAACTTTCGCCATCTCAAAAAGTTTAAAGTCTTTTGCTCCATGATTTATATTATGAATTGCATTTTTCAAAACACCGGGAATAAGCATTGATCGCATTATGGAAAAACTTGTTCCAAGCGGATTTTTAAGTTTAGCATAATTTCGTCGCTCATCATTTTCGGCGATATTAAGTTTATTTAGATCTTCGGGATCACCAAAGCTCCAATTTATAATTTCGGAAAAACCACATGTAACAAGCAAATCTTGTACTTTCCTACGAGTATAGAAGTATTCACGATCCATAATATTTTGAGGTTTAAGAACCTGCTTCACATTATTGTAACCATGCAAGCGAATAATTTCTTCAATCAAATCGATCTCACGAGTAAGATCTTTTCTATTTGCAGGAACCTTAAAAGTAAGCAGATCTTCATCTTCGGACACATTAGTCAAGCCAAGCGCCTGCATATAAGCTTTGATTTTATCTTTATTAGCATCAATGGTTAATATTTTAGTAGCGCGTGAAGGTCTAACACTAACTGAATTCAGCTCCTTTGGATTTGGATAGGAATCAAGTTTTCCGCCAACCAAAGTTCCGCCGGCAATCTCCAAAATAAGTTCAATAGCTCTTTGACTAACTAATTCAGCTGTTTCATCAGCCATATCACGTTCGAATCGGTAGGAAGAATCTGTAAATATCTTTAATCTCCCTGAACTTTTTCTGATATTTGAATATAAGAAATTAGCAGCTTCGAGAACGATGTCAGTTGTTTGCTCGGTGATATGAGAATTTTCTCCACCAATAATTCCTGCTAAGGCAACCGGATTTTCCGCATCTGCAATTACCAAATCTTCATTGGTTAATTTATATACATTTTCATCTAAGGCAGGAAATTCCTCTCCTTGCTTTGCTCTTCTAATAATAATCTGTTTATTTTTCAATTTGGCATAATCAAATGCATGTAGCGGATGACCATATTCCATCATCACAAAGTTAGTAATATCAACCACATTGTTAACTGGACGTAAACCAATCGAGGTTAATCTGTTCTTAAGCCATTCGGGAGATTCTGCAATTTTCACACCTTTGATCATTCTTGCTACATAACGTGTGCATAAGGCCTCTTCTTGGTTTTCCAAAGAAAGTTCAGCGGAAATATTTCCCTCTCCTTCACCCAATTTTGGATCAGGAAGAGTTGTGGGAATGCCCATAAGCGCAGAAAGGTCTTTAGCTACACCAATCATCCCTAATAAATCAGGTCTATTGGGAGTGATCTCCACTTCGAAGCAAGTATCATTCTTACCAAGATAAGTTGCCATATCAATTCCGGCTTCAGCATTTTCATCAAGCACCATTATGCCATCATGATTATCAGACAAACCAAGCTCTTGTTCTGAGCAGATCATTCCAAAAGAAACTTCTCCTCGCAGCTTAGTTTTCTTTATCTTAAAATCACCAAAGTCTGTTCCTATCGGAGCAAAAGCTATTTTTTGTCCGGCTGCACAATTCGGTGCGCCACAAACCACTTGCAAGGTTTCTTTTCCATCAAACACAGAGCAAATCGAAAGAGTTTCTGCATTTGGGTGTTTCTCTTTTTGGACAATTTCTGCAACTTTTAATTGCGCCAATTCTTTACCGACTTGTTCAACAGCCTCCACCTCTATACCGGCGAAGGTGAGTCGATCTTCCAATTTTTCTGCTGATAAATTAATATCTATATATTGCTTCAACCAATTATTACTTATCTTCATAATTTCCCATTTCTACAATTTTTTTTGTATAATTCAATAACATCAAGTTCACAAAAGTTCCTAACTAAATTGTTTTAGGAATCTTAAATCATTTTCAAATAACAATCTCATATCCGGAATCTTATATTTAAGCATAGCAACTCTATCGATACCAAGCCCAAATGCATATCCGACATATTTTTCAGAATCAATGCCCAGTTTATCCAACACATTCGGATCTACCATGCCGGCACCGCCCATTTCAAGCCATCCTTGTCCTTTACACACATTACAGCCTTTCCCGCCACAATTAACGCACACAATATCAATCTCGGCACTTGGCTCTGTAAATGGGAAAAAATGTGGCCTGATGCGTGATTCTATTTTATCACCGAACATTTTCTTAACAAAAATATTAAGGATATCTTTTAAATCTGCAAAAGTAACTCCTTCATCAATAACCAAGGCTTCCATCTGATGAAAGGCAGGAGAATGAGAAGCGTCATTATCATTACGATAGCATCTTCCGGGTGCAATAATCTTTATCGGAGGTTTATGACTTTCCATTATTCTAATTTGCACAGTAGATGTTTGGGTACGTAAAAGAACATCATCTTCAATATAAAATGTATCTGACAAATCTCTTGCCGGATGATCATGTGGAGTGTTCAAAGCATCAAAATTGTGAAATTCATCTTCAATATCAAAACCTTCCGCTACTTCAAAACCCATACTTATAAAATTATCTTCAATCTCACGCCAAACTTTTGTAATTGGATGTAATGATCCCTGTTCGCGCTTTCTACCTGGCATCGTCAGGTCTATCGATTCAGCTTGTAAAGTTCGATTGTATTCTTTCTCTTTTATCTCTTTTTCTCGATTGGAAATAATTTCGGCTAATTCTTCTTTCGCTTTATTTACTATTTGTCCAAATAAAGGTCTTTCCTCTTTAGGAAGAGTACTGATTTTTTTCATAAAATTGTTAAGAACACTTTTCTTTCCAACGAAACGTGATTTCAACTGCATTAAATCGTGATGTGTTAAAACTTCTAAAATCTCTTCTCTAGCTAATTCAAGAGTTTTTTCTAATTCTTTTTTCACCTAAAAATTTCCTTTTATCAAATTGTATTATAAAAAGCATTGAGCCTACTATAAAAATTATTAACATACTAATCTAGCACAGATTTGTGCGCCTATGGTGCATAAGTGAGGCTCAAAGATGAACCTTAATGCGACATCACTCAAAAGAGAGTAAAACTAGCTTTGAGAATTATCCGGCTTTGATGTTTTTGAGGTTTTTATAGTGGACTCACTATTTTTTTAAAAACAAAAATCCCGAAGTAGACTATACTCCGGGAAAATCATTAAAAACTATAAGTTTTCTTTTGCAACTTCACAAATTTTTGTGAAAGCATCTTGATCAAACATAGCAAAATGAGCCAAAACTTTTCTATCAATTGTAACTTGAGCTTTTTTCAAGCCATTAATCAATGAGCTGTATTTAAGATCATTTAATCTGGCAGCCGCATTGATACGGATAATCCATAACTTTCTGATCTCTCTTTTCTTTGTTTTTCTATCTCTATATGCATACAACCAACCTTTCTCAACAGCTTGTCTGGCCGTACGATATAACTTACTTCTTCCACCGCGGTAACCTTTGGCAGCTTTTAAAAACTTTTTCTTTCTTGCCTTATGGGCAACATTATTGACTGAACGTGGCATTATATTCTCCTTTCAAATATTTCTCTTACATTCCAAGCATGCGCTTCATTCTTGATTCATCAGCTTTTCCAACAATGGTTGATTGTCTGAGATTTCTTTTGCGCTTTGTTGTTTTCTTTGTAAGAATATGATTCTTAAAAGCTTTAAATCTTTTAAGTTTTCCCTTTCCGGTAACTTTAAATCTTTTAGCTACACCTTTACGTGTTTTCAGTTTTGGCATCATTTCCTCCTAGACACTAATTATGTATTATTCTTGTTCTTGTTCTTCTTCTACAGTACTTGAATATTCCCAGGTTTCCAATATTTTATCGATATCTTTCTTGGGAGATATAATAGTAAATACTGTTCTACCCTCATTGCGAGGTTTCACTTCTACAACTACCAGGCTTGCTAACTCAGCTAATAAGCGTTCCAATAAGTTAAATCCAAGATCCTTATGAGCTAATTGGCGACCACGAAAACGCACTGTAAGTTTCACCTTATTGTGTTGAGATAAGAATTTAACAGCATGATCTTTTTTGAAACCATAATCATGTTCCTCTGTATTTGGACCAAACTTAACTTCTTTAGTCTGTACAACATGCTGATTTTTTCGTGATTCCCTCATGTCTTTGGTTTTTTGATAATAATACTGACCAAAATCTAGTATTTTACAAACAGGTGGGCTTGCATTTGGTGAAACTTCTACTAGATCTAAACCTGCTCTTTCTGCGTAGCTCATTGCCTCAGCAAGAGATACGACTCCTACCTGATCGCCAGTCTCAGATATCAAACGAACTCTTGGAGTTCTAATCTGATTATTAACTTTTTCCTTTGCAACTTCAGGTTTCTTCTTAGATTTTCCTCTTCCTCTCCAGCTCAAGTAGCCTCCTTATTTTAAGCAAAAAAAAATGCGGGTGGATTTTCCACCCGCATCGCATTATAATATGAATCTACTTCATTAATCCAGCAGGATTATTTTTCAAATCCCCACCTTACCATAGATTCTTCAATAATTACTTTACACCTTAGCAAGTATCCTAAAACCAGCATTATGCATGCTTTACAGAAACCGTAAGGTAGAAGCGGATAGCTTCATTTTTGCTCTTAACTTCCTCAAGATGGTTCTAAAAAAAAATCACACCAAATAGAGTCAAGTTTTTTGTCTTTCAGTTAGTTATCATGCAAACATATACCCATTCTTATTTATCTAGAGTAACCAATTCTCCCTTGTCTATGATTGCCGACTGAAGATCAACCATCTGCTTTAATCTTTCGATAAAATCTTCATAAGCCAAAGACATTTTCTCAAGTGTTTGCTTATTACTTATCTTCATATCCAACAACTCTGTTTTCAAGGAAGAAACCTCTTCCCGCAGACGTTCAACTTCTATCCTCTCAATTGCACTTGAGTGCATATTACCTTCTCCGGTAAGCACCCAATCCATATCCACATGGTATTTTTCTTTGACTTTAAGTAAATAATCCACAGAAGGCAAGCGAGTGCCCTGTTCATATCTACTAATAACAGTCTGCGTTGTATTTAAGGAATTAGCGTATTCATGCTGATTTAAGCCGAATTTCTCCCTTAAATACTTCAATCTTGAAGCAATACTATTTTCCATTCTTCCCCCTTCATTACATAATGAAATATTTCCTTTTGGAAATTTATTCTTGACACATTTTACATAAAACAACTTTGTCCGTTCAGACTTTATGTCAACAAAAAAAAATTATAAAAAAATGGAGGAACTCATGAAAAATTCAAAAGGTTTTGTATTAGTAATTTTAGTTATCGCGGTGGCATTTACTGCCCTAAACATTATGGCAATCTCAAAAACAGTTAACAATCCTTTGGCAAAAACTTCTCAATGTACAGCGCAAGGCGATTTTATGCCTAAATCATTCTCTGCTCCTGTTGCCGAACAAACACCTTCAACCCTTATATCTACAACTGGCGATATCAAACCAAGACCTTGGAGTGCTTTCTATCCTGTAAAAAAGAAAACTGTTTCTGTTTCTAGCTCAGCTTAATTTACCCCTAATAATGATAGATTTCTTCAGCAACTACGGTTCTGCGATACTACGAATTCTAAATTTAATCC
>DAOWES010000216.1 GCA_030638385.1 Candidatus Cloacimonadota bacterium
CAATTATTATAGTTATGAATGATTCTATCTTTTGGTGGCCATATGGATGATTACTGTCCGGCGGTGCTGTCCAATATTTCACTCCAAATAAGATAACCAGATCGGTACTGGTATCGGAAAAACTATGCGCTGCATCAGCAATAACGGCCTGACTGTTTCCTAAAAATCCAAGTATAAATTTGATAATAGATATTGCTATATTTATAACTAATCCCCAAAGGGTGATTTTTTTTATTTCATTTTTATTTTTCATATTCTCCTGCGAATGCTTTCTTTACCAATTCTAATGAACTTACTTTTTCATTGTCTAGTGTTTTACATGGCACGTACAACGATTTGTTATGTGCTGTACCATTTGCCTACTATTTGAAATCATAAACATTAATATCCAGAATGAAATTATCTTCAGTATGGGTGGTAATTTTTTCGATAATATTATTATTGAAATCTGCTTTATAAATTGCACTTACATCATCGCTATTACTAACCTCGCCTGTGAAATAGTAGTTGTTATTATGAAAACACGCGAGACCTTTTTTGAAGTACATATCGTTCAGTGTCAATGAATCCAGCGTACTAAACTGACTGTCCATCAAAAGCAAATGACTGGGGTATGATGATGATAAGCAGATTGCATTTGAATCATCAATATAAAGTAGCTTTTTATCTTTCAGATTGATAGATAGCTCTTCAAATTCAAAAGTATTTAAATTATACTGAATATATTTTTTATCGTTGTTATAATTATAAAGGATCAAACTATTATTATAGGATAAAGGTTGATTATTGTTTAATTTTTCTGTGTCCAAGTTTATATCAAGAAATTCATATGTATTAACATCAAGTATCTGAATAATATTCTTTCCTCTAATATATAAATATCTATTATCTGGTAGCATAGTCAATCTGCAAATACCAGGTATCTCGAACTCTTTTATAGTTTCACCCTTTATATTAATTATGGCTATATATGATTTATTTTCTTTTTGTTTTTCAATTGCCAATTCGGTATTGGACAACCATTTAAGACCATAATACTGAGTTAATGAATCAGCTGGAATAATAATATTTTCAGTGTTTCCTTTATCCTTTGTAATACACAATGATGGCTCTTTTATTCCACTCATAAATGGAAAAGCTGCAAAATTTTTCAAATAAGCGATATTGCCGCCATTCGGGCTTATAGAGCAAAATGCTCTTCTTATATTGTCATCTTGAAACAAGCTATTATCTTTATCATTTTCAATTACATGAATATTGGCAAAATCATCACCCCATTTATCTTCCCCAATTAGCGAGTAGGCAATGACAACTCCTTCATAAAATTTTTCTTCTCCATTGCATTCATCTTCTTTTGAAGGATCAAATAATGAACAAGAAATCGGGATTAACAAAAGTAACAAGAATAAACTTTTTATTCTAAATTTCATTTTTTCTTCCTTATTTAGATGTATCCAACATCTCACCATCCTGCAAGCTTGCAGGATAATTGGCGCATATTTTCGCATAATAATTATTAAATTCTCATATAAATGTCTTTTTTATTTATATATTTGAAGCTACTGAATTTTTGATTTTATATACGTCAATTAATTTAACACACACACATGCCCTCTTTTTTTACCAATAACTTAAATTCAGTTTTAATCGTAGGTTGTTAGGATGAGTTTTTTGTTTTTTCCTTGTAGTTGCATTTTGGCGATAGCTTGAACAATTCGCATAATAGAGTTGCATAGATCTAGAATTATTGAGGTTGAAAATGCTGGCTTGCAAAGTAAAATATCCTTTATTTACTTCGTTTTTGTTTTCATTTAAGCTGTATGTTATCTGCTTATTTGGTTTTGAATAGTTAGGCATTGGATTTATTATTTATCTACTAGGGAAATGTTGCTTATAGGAAAAAGTGAAATTGCCAAGTAGAAATTTTCATAAACAACTTGAAACAAAAAGAGGAGTTTATAAACCTGCCTTTAGAATTCTGTATAGGAGAAATATGAAGAACGATATAATAGAAGTATTGATAATTGGTGCGGGAGCAGCAGGATTAATGGCTGCCATAAGAGCAGCGGAAAACGGTAAGCAAGTGACTGTTTTGGAGAAAAACCACCAAGTTGGGAAAAAATTATTAATCACCGGTAAAGGTCGTTGCAATATCACAAATTATTGTGATGTGCGCGAATTGATTTCCAACACACCTGTAAATGGCAAATTCATGACCAATGCATTTTATCATTTTGATAGCTACATGGCCGTATATTTTTTCAATGAGTTGGGAGTAGAGACTAAAATTGAACGAGGAAATCGAGTATTTCCCACAAGTGATAAAGCAAATGATGTAGTGGAAGCGTTAAAAAAACGAGCTGATAAGGTCGGTGTGAAATTTATTTACCGGGCAGTTGAGAAAATAAATAAATTTGGCGAGATCTTTGCTATCAAGCTCCAAGATCAATCTGTTCTCAAAGCTAAAAAGTTGATAATTGCCACGGGTGGGAAATCATATCCCGGCACAGGCTCAACCGGCGATGGATATCAATTTGCGGAAAGCTTTGGCCACTCGATAACTCCGATTATTCCTTCGTTAGTACCTATTAGTGCCAAATATTTTGAAAATAAAAAAACATTGGTTACCGATCTTCAGGGACTCTCTTTAAAAAATGCTGCTATAAAAATTTATGATAAAAATAATAAAGTAGTTTATAAGGATTTTGGGGAGATGTTATTTACGCATTTTGGGGTTACCGGTCCCATGATTTTATCGGCCAGCAGTCATCTGCGTAAAATAGATAATCAAATTTTGGAAATTGATCTTAAACCTGCTTTGGATGAGAAAAAATTGGCTACTCGTTTACTTAGAGAAATTGAGCAAGCTCCTCGTAAAAAGGTGGAAAATGTCCTCAAACATCTGCTTCCGAAAAAACTAATTCCGATAATTATCGAGTTGGCAGAATTGGATGCTGATAAGCAAATTGGTCAGATTACCAAAAAAGAGCGGAATGATTTATTTTCCAAATTGAAAAAGTTGCGTATAAAATTAGAAAAATTCCGTTCCATAAAAGAAGCGATCATCACTTCCGGTGGCGTGAATATTAAGGAAATTGATCCAAGTACAATGGAATCTAAGCTAGTCTCAAATTTATATTTTATCGGAGAGGTTTTGGATGTAGATGCTTACACGGGCGGTTTTAATCTTCAGGTAGCCTGGAGTAGCGCTATTGTGGCAGCGGATAGTTGTTAGGGACTGTTGTTGCTTCGCCCGTAAAACGCGAGAAGCATATTCGGATGAGGGATACGTTATTTAGCGATTGACTTAATGCTAGTTTGGGAACAAGGAATGAACTATTTTAGGACTAGGCAAATACTCAATTATGTAGAACTTATAAACCCTAAATAAGAAGGAGGGATTTATGTTAAAAGATTTAATTAGGAAAAATCGAAGTTATCGTAGGTTTGATAATAATTGCAAAATATCAAAAGAGACGTTATTGGAATTGATAGATTTAGCGCGTTTATCTCCATCATCGGCAAATCTGCAACCATTAAAATATAAACTGATTTACACAACTGAAGAATGCGCCAAAGTATTTCCTTTTTTGTCATGGGCCGGATATCTTCCTGAATGGCAAGGTCCTCAGCAAGCCGAGAGGCCAACAGCTTATATCATTATCAAACGAGAAATAGAGGGGAGCAGGAACTATGCAGTTGATGCCGGAATCGCCTGCCAATCGATATTATTGGGAGCCACCGAAAAAGGTTTAGGCGGTTGTATTTTTGGAGCAGTGCAGCGAGAAAAATTGCACACAGCTTTGGCGATGAATGATGAGCATGAAATTGTTTATGTGATTGCTCTTGGAAAACCGGTTGAAGAAGTGATTATCGAAGATGTTAAAAACGGCGATATCAAATATTGGCGCGATGAGAATAATAAGCATCATGTTCCCAAACGAAAATTAGCAGATATTATTGAAGAATAGAGATTTTTTAAATAAAATTTATTCTGAAATTTATCTATTTTTTATGCTAAAAGAAATGGTTATCCGGATTTTGTTTTGGCACAGATAATGCTAAAAAATATTCCATTTGACAATTATCGTTTGCATAATTGTTTTACCATAAATTAAAAATAAATATAAGATAAGGAGATCATTATGGCTAGAATGACAGTAGATTCGGATTATTGTAAAGGTTGTGGCCTTTGTATTCCGGTGTGTCCAAAGAAAATTATCGCATTTTCGGAAAAGATCAATTCAAAAGGTTATCACTATGCAGAGTGTATTGACCAAGATGCTTGTATCGCGTGCAAATTGTGCTATACAACATGTCCTGATGTAGCAATTACAATAGAAAAATAAATTTGGAGGAATTCATGGGCGAAAAGGTTTTAATGAAAGGAAATGAAGCTGTAGCTGAAGCTGCTATTAGAGCAGGTTGTAGACTATACTTCGCATATCCTATAACTCCACAAAGTGAGTTGATTGAATATATGGCAAGAATGATGCCAAAAGTAGATGGTACATTTTTGCAAGCATCAAGTGAAGTTGCCGCTATTAACATGGTTTATGGTGCAGCTGGTTGTGGAAGAAGAGTAATGACATCATCTTCATCTCCCGGTATCTCTCTTAAAATGGAAGGTATCTCATATCTTGCAGGAGCAAATTTACCATCAGTAATCGTAAACGTTCAGCGTGGCGGACCTGGTTTGGGTGATATTCAGCCGGCACAGGGTGATTACTTCCAAGCTACAAAAGGTGGTGGACACGGAGATTATCGTCTCATCGTACTGGCTCCTAGTAGTGTTCAAGAATTTGCAGATTCAGCATCTGATGCATTTGACCTGGCAGATAAATATCGCATTCCTGTGATGATCTTAGCTGATGGTCTTTTGGGACAGATGATGGAACCTGTTGAGTTTAAACCTGCTAAAACAGAAGCAGAACTGGCTGAATTAGATAAGCAACATTTAGATTGGGCAATGTATCAAAATAAGCCGGAACCAAATCATCATCATCATGAGATTAACTCTTTGGAAATTGATCCTCATGAACTTGAAAAGCATGTTTTGAAATTAGATCAAAAATATAAATTAATCCAAAAAAATGAAGTTAAACACGAAGAGTATAATGTGAACGAAGATAATGAAATTCTTTGTGTTGCATTTGGAACAGCTTCTCGTATCGTAAAATCTGCTATCGATCAGCTTAAGAAAGAAGGTCATAATGTTGGTCTTGTTAGACCGATCACGGTTTGGCCTTATCCTTCTGAGGCTGTTTTGAATGCAGTTAGTAAAAATGTTAAAAAAGTTGTTGTTTTTGAACTTAATCTTGGTCAGATGGTTGAAGATGTTCGCCTTGCTGTAAATGGCAAAGTTCCTGTAGATTTTATGGGAAAAGTTGGCGGACTGGTTTTCACTCCGGAAGAAGTAAAAACCAAGATTGAAGAAAACTTATAGGAGGGAAGATGGAAACTATAGCAACCAGACCAAAATCACTTACTGATCTTCAGTTTACATATTGTCCCGGCTGTCTGCATGGGGTGGCTCATCGTCTCATTGCAGAAGTAATGGACGAATTAGATATGCGTGACAACACAATGGGTGTAGCACCTGTTGGCTGTTCTGTTTTTGCATATAAATTTTTTAATTGTGATATGGCAGAAGCTGCTCACGGAAGAGCGCCTGCTGTGGCTACAGGAATGAAGAGAGCAAGACCTAGTATGCACGTATTCACCTATCAAGGCGATGGTGACTTAGCTGCTATTGGTACTGCGGAAATTATTCATGCTGCCAATCGTGGAGAAAAGATCACAAGGTTCTTTGTTAATAATGCAATTTATGGTATGACAGGTGGTCAAATGGCTCCTACATCTCTTCCCGGAATGAAGACTTCAACTTCTCCATACGGTAGAGATACTGACGATGTTGGCTTTCCAATAAAAGTATCTGAGCTCATGTCAGCATTAGAAGCTCCATATTACATCGAGCGTGTTTCTTTGCTCACTCCTCAAGACATTATCAAAGCTAAAAAAGCTGTGAGAAAAGCTCTTCTTTTCAATAAAGAAGGTCGCGGTTTCTCAATGGTGGAATTCCTTTCTACTTGCCCTACAAACTGGGGATTAGATGCGATTGAAAGTTTAGAGTGGGCTAAAGAAAATATGTTACCATATTTCCCACTTGGTGTTTATCGCGATAAATCTGTAGAGGAGGCATAGTAATGAAAACTGAAATTATTAGCTCAGGCTTTGGTGGCCAAGGTGCACTTACAGTAGGAAAATTTATTGCTAAAGCTGCTATGGCCGAAGGAATGCACGTTTCTTGGTTACCGGCTTATGGTCCGGAAATGCGTGGTGGAACTGCAAACGTTTCAGCTATTGTGTCAGAAACTGCCATTGCATCTCCAATCGTTTCTTCCCCGGATATTTTGGTTGCGCTTAATCAGCCATCAATCGATAAATTCGGAGCAGATGTGAAAGAGGGCGGACTGATGATTATCAATTCTGATATGTGCCCGGATGGTACAACTAGAACCGATATTGAAATTATCGAAGCTCCAATGAATCTGATTGCAAAAGAGATGGGTAGCGATAAAGTATTAAATATGATCGCTATTGGAATGATTATTGGAAGAAAAAATCTAATCAAATTCGAAACTATTGAAGCAGATCTTACTGCTTTCTTAGCAAAGAAAAATCCTGCTTTGCTTGAAGCAAATATCAAAGCTATCAAAAAAGGTATTGAATTAGGAAAGAAATAAATAATTCATAATAGATGAACTATTCGTGAGCCCAACAGTAATGTTGGGCTTTTTGTTTGACAAAACCAATTTAAAAAAACTTTTTATACAAATAAAAAATAAGGGGATATTATGAAAAAAAATCTAATTCTAATGTTGATGGTGATTACTCTTTTATTAGTTGGGTGTGCAACTACTGTCTCAAGAACAGCTGTGGATGAAGCCACTGATTTTAGTGGAAGATGGAATGATACAGATAGTAGAATGGTAGCAGAGCAGATGGTGAAAGATGTAATTTATCGTAATTGGATTACAGATTTCGTGATGGATAATGACGAAAAACCTGTAGTTATTGTAGGGACTATTCGTAACCGTAGTAGTGAACACATCGATACTTCTATTTTCATTAAAGACATCGAGCGTGAACTTATTAATAGTGGGAAAGTTAAATTTGTTGCAACCAGCACAGAGCGTCGCCAAATTATTGAAGAGAGATATCATCAGCAAAGTCATGCTTCTGTGGAAACAGCTGCTTCGATAGCACAAGAAACCGGTGCAGATTTTATGTTAATTGGTGAGATTTCATCAATTACTGATGCTATTAGTGGGAAAGTGGCAATTTTTTACCAAGTAGATCTTGAGCTGGTAAATATTGAAACAAATGAAAAAATTTGGATGGGAAATAAAAAGATTAAAAAAATTATTTCACGGTCTAAGACAAAGTGGTAAATAAGATTTATTAGATATTTCTGAGTTCTGCATAATTAAACAGCTACGAGTCGGCTCTGAACGAAGTGAAGAACGATTTCTGTTTTTGAAGAGGATTGAGGTGAATATGTTACACACCCCGTCAGCTACGCTGCCACCCCTCTATTAGAGGGGATTTGTGACCTCATTCCGACCTTCAGCTACCAGGAGAAGGAGCAAGTTGTTTGTCATCTTGAGCCGTTGAATGCGTAGTTTTTTACAAAATATTTAATTATGCAGAACTTATAGAAATATTTTTTATGAGGAGGGTGTTAATGAAGAAAATACTATTTATGATTTTACTGCTTTCATTTTTATTTGGCTGTGCTTCGATGATGACAACAACCAAACAGTTTGAAGGTATCAGTGATATGCTTTCACGTGGAGATTATGAAGCAGCCATAATTCAGATCGAAGGTGCCAAAGAAACCGGATATACCAAAAAAGATAAAGTGCTCTATTATTTAGATTTAGGGATGCTTTATTTTTACGCAGAAAATTCAAATAAAAGTAATGAATATTTAGAGAAAGCGGAATTTGCCATAGAAGAAAATTATACCAAAAGCCTTAGCAAAGGTGCTGCCTCTTTGTTGTTGAATGATAATGCCCTTGAATATGCCGGTGAAGATTATGAAAATATTTATTTGAATATATTTAAAGCACTTAACTATTTGGAATTAGGCTCATTTGATGATGCTTTTGTGGAGATACGTCGCATCGATGAAAAACTGAAATTGATGGAGGCGAAATATACAAGTTTGGCTGATCAAATGAATAAAAATAAAGCTGGTAAGATAAAGATTAAAGGTGAAAAAAACAAATTTCATAATGATGCTTTGGGAAGATATCTCAGTTTGCTTCTATATCGTGCGGAAGGGAAAATTGATGATGCTCGCATAGATCTGAATGAAATTGGCAATGCTTGGCAAAAACAAGCACAAATATATAATTTTTCCAAACCGAATTTATCTAATCATCTAAAAAAAGATAAAAATAGAGCTAAAATTAATTTCCTCACTTTTACCGGCCGCTCTCCATTTAAAAAAGCAAAAACACTATATATTCACACGTTAAAAAATACTGTAATTATTGCCACTTCTGAACAATCGGGTGAAGGCGAATCAAAATTAGATGAGTTAGATTCTTTTTATTGGCACGATGTAACGCCCGATCTTCATTTTAAATTCCAATTACCTTACATGCAGGTAAATAAAAGCAAAGTTGCTAAAGTGCGTGTAAAAGTGGATGGCTTGCAAAAAGGAGAATTAGAATTATTGGAATCAATTAGTAATGTGGCTAAAACTACTTATAAATTAAAAGAGCCAATTACCTACATTAAAACCATTTCGAGAACTGTGATAAAAGGTATTGCTTCTTATAAAGCCAAAGGCAGGATGGAAAAAAATATTTCAAGTCCATTTTTGGCAGCAGTCGCAAAGTTTGCCACCGATATCGTCGTAGATTCTACCGAAAATGCCGATCTTAGAATTGCCAGATTTTTCCCTGCCAAAGCTTATGTGGGGGAAATTGAAGTAGAGCCCGGAATTCATGATATCACAGTGGAATTTGTTGGTTCTCATGGTACTGTTTTGTTTGTTGAAGAATATCCTCAATTCGATATTCAGTTGGGTGGATTAAATTTAGTAAAATCTTGTTATTTAAGATAATCTGAAAAAATTACGATCAATAATTGGAGATAAAAATGAAAAAAATAAGTGTGCTTTTAATCGCTTTCTTGATAGTTGCTTGGGTTGGAAGTTCCAATCTTGAAGCAAAATCGAAGCAACCGGGTTGGTTAACAAATCCCGAGAATAAATTCCCCTCAGCTTATTATCTTACCGCTATTGGAGAAGGTGATAGCCGAACCCAAGCCGAAAATATGGCTGCGGCAAATATTTCCCGAATCTTTGAATCTAAAGTGATGGCTAGTGAATCGATTCAGCAAAGATATGAAGAAATGATAAGTTCAAAAGGAGCAAATAGCTCGGAAAGCACAGAAATTATAAAAGATGTAAATATCAGCAGTGAGCAAACTCTTATGAATCTAAAATTTGCAGACAGCTACACTGATGAAGTTGGGAGAGTTTTTGCTTTGGCCTACATTGATAGAATGAAAACCGGTTCT
Organism: Candidatus Cloacimonadota bacterium; assembly: GCA_030638385.1. Classification (GTDB taxonomy): domain Bacteria; phylum Cloacimonadota; class Cloacimonadia; order Cloacimonadales; family TCS61; genus DAOWES01. The sequence continues at coordinate 9,598 of DAOWES010000216.1, forward strand.
ATCTATGAAAATCGAATTAATGAAATAGCTACTCAAATAGTTGATTTTATCAAACAGGGAGATAGTAGCAAAAATTACATTATCTCTTATGCCTATTTTAATGCAGCCAAACTCTTTGATGAGCAGATTAAGATTATGATGGCGCAATTGGATATAATCTCTGCCACTTCAAAAGATATGATTGAGCTGGGTTATGATTCCAACGAATTAACCAAGAAACTTCGCGATGCTGCCCAAGAGGTTACTTTTAGCGTCGACATAAAGAATGATGAAGAAGATAAAATGAAAATCGTTTTAGAAGAGATGTTTACTGCTATGGGATTCAAGCTTTCCGAGAATAGTATGTTGAAGCTAGTCGGTAGTGCGGAGTTTGCAGAGACTGATTTACAACGAGAGGATTATATTTTCGTACGCTATGATTTGAAATTAAAAGTTATCGATGATAGGGGAGATGTAGTGGCTGTATTATCGCAAAAAGGAAGAGAAGGTCATGCCTCTTTCACGGAAGCCAAAGCACGCTGCATTCGCAAATTAGAAAGTGAAATTGATAAAAAGTTAAAGAGAAAAATTATAAAGTACTTTGATGATATTGTGAAATAGTAAACTAAAAGCTACTGGTTTTTGCTAGTAGCTTTTTTTCGTGCGCCCATGCATGGGCACACAAACAAAATCAGCCCGGTAACAAAACCGGGCTGATTCTTTGATCATATTACATTATTTCAGTAAAAGACATTTCTTCATTAATTCTGACTTACCATTTACATTTAGTTTGTAGAAGTAAACGCCGGAGCCAACTGAATTGCCTGATTGATCATCTCCGTTCCAGATAACAGAATGATTTCCTTTTTGGAATTGATCATTTGTAATAGTTTTTACTTTTTGACCCTTAACATTAAAAATTGAAATATCAACTTTACTCTCTTCCGGAATTGAGAAAGAGATTGTTGTGGTTGGGTTGAACGGATTGGGTGAATTACCTAAAATATATTCAGGTAAGTTTATATGATCTTCTTCTGCCAATGTCTTGGCTGTACTACCACCACCATTTACTACGCTGATATCATCAAAAGCAAAACCATCAGTCGCAATCATGTAATTATCATATTGCTGAAATTTAACTATAAATTTTGAAGATAAAGCAAGATTATGTGAAGTAGCCAAAGAATGGATATTCAGTGTACGTTTTTGCCAACTATTATTTGCGTAACTTTGTCCGTTCAAATCATACACTTTAACAAAATTAGCCCCACCATCATTAGAAAAATAAATTCCATCGCTGGCATGATTTTCATCACTAAAATCCTTCCACCAAAAGCTTAATTCCGGAGAAGATATGCTCGATAGATTAAGATAAAGAGAGGCTTCATTCGTAGCAAAATGGCCATTTGTGCTAACATCCATTGTTAGATGTTGAGAACCACTATGCGGCGTATTGGCAGTGGTTATTTGAACTCTGCCATATTGGTTATCGGAAGAAGTTGTCCAATATTTATCCAAACCAGCTTCAAATCCGGTTGAATATGGAATAGTTGCATAATTCGAATAAACTTTTACATCATCAAAGGCAAATCCATCTGTCGCGATTGGATAATTATCGCGTTGCTGGAATTTTACTATGAAGTTCCTATTATAGGATAAGTTATTGCTTGTTGCTAAAGCATCAAGATCAAGAACGATCTTTCCCCAAGTAGAGCTTCCATTAATCAAATCATAAACCTTAACAAAAGTCGCCCCATTATTATCAGATAAAAATACACCGTCTTCCATATTATTTTCATCATTGAATTCTTTCCACTGGAATTCCACCATGACACGATTTTTACCGGTTAAGTTCAGATGAAGCCAGGCTTCATTGATTACATCCTGCCCAGATACTTTGGAATCCATGGTGAGATGCTTTTCTCCGTCATATGGTGAATTATCTGAAGTGACTTGAATTCTACCATAAGAATTGCTTGATTTCATCGTCCAGTTTTTATCTATGCCCTTTTCAAAACCCATGCTATATGGAACTGAATTGTAGCTATTGATATTGAAATAATACTCTCTATCCTGAATATAATTAGCCTTGTTTGCTGTAATTAGCCAGCTATCACCAATACTTGCACTATAGCTAAATGGTGAAATTCCTTTTCCTTGTAAATTACCATTTTCATCTAAAATACAAATAAGAGCATCTACCGGATTTCCTGAACTATCAAATGCTTCAAAAGTCTTTGTATTGCTAGTAAGACCACTTCTGATTTTATTATGTAAAACCAGTTTTTCCGCTTTAGCTGACCACACATCCATACTGGGATCACCAAATAATGTATAGCCAATGTATAATTCTCTTACCGCTTTTATATTATGCCAATGCGAAACTCTATCCCAAGATTTCCTTGTAAGATAGCCAAGTTTATGATAATCATCTTCAAATTGCAAATCCATATACTCTTCTACCATACGATATGTAAAATAAGGCATATCATCCGCCGAAGTAGCATAGATGGCAATTGGTCCGCCCACTTCATTGAAAAATACCTCTGAAATACAATTTGCCGTATCTACTACGGAATCGGGATCTGCACTAACATAATAGGGAACTAATCCTGAAACTGCTCCATTTACAGTATAGTTTTCAATAACATTATTTTGACCATCAAATCGCACAGGTTCATGATAAGCTGCTGCATTCATATCAGAAGTATAGCAAGCTCCTATCCAAGCTACATAAGATGATCCTTGCGTATCCGGTATTACATCTTGCAAAAGAAAATAATTTTCGGAAGGGATATGATACTGATAATTTATATTACCTCCATCATTTAAATATATACAACGTCCATAATCAGCACGGTATTGGTTAATTGTGAGATATTGTTTATGTTTTCCAAATTGACTCTCATACCACGGACTATTTTTATCATATTCCGAATCGATAATATTGTAAGAACTTCCTCCACCATGCCACATACCGTACAGAAAGCTATAATTGCGTGCTTGGAACATATCCATTACCGGCTTTGCACAGCCATTTACGTTATCTATCAAATCATTTGAATATAGAACATCTGTGGAAATTTCTGAACCTAAATCATCTATTATATTATCTATCGTGTGATTATCGGCTTGGGCACCCGGATACTTTTGTACATTCGTAGCAATAAATGCCATGTTATCTGTGTTTTCAGTATATTTTGTACGATAGTTATTGTACTTATAATAAAACTTTACTACTTCACCTGCACTTCTTACAGGTACTCTACCAACATATATGTCCGGTGTAAGATTAACATCCATTACATCATTGTCGGCCGGCCAAACAGAAAGTACATTGCTGTAATAGAAATCTGTTGTAGCTATTCTTGGTTCACCATTTTTTATCCAAGGCATATCCTGTGTTGGAATAATCTGTTCGTCACCTCCCAGCAATACATATTGCAGTGCAGGATTAGAGCTTTTCCGGTTAGCTAACCAATTACGTATTTGGGCTTTTGATGTACCGATCACAGAAGTCGAAACAACTTCTGTTACAATACCC
>DAOWES010000310.1 GCA_030638385.1 Candidatus Cloacimonadota bacterium
AAAGACCGCTAGGTTTTACCTCTTTTGCTTCAGCAGCTTCCCGACTCATGCCCGGAATTTTACTAACCGCATTTACAGGACAAACTTCCTGGCAGTTTCCACATTTCACACAATCAATTTGTGTAATGCTAAATTTATCTGTTCTGTTACCCGGAATACAATCAGTAGGGCATTTACGTGCGCACAAACCGCAACCAATACATTTATCTGCATCGATGTTATAATGCATAAGATCATTACAAACTTTTGTAGCACAAGTTTTATTATTGATATGCGCATCATATTCTTCACGGAAATAGCGAATTGTGCTAAGCACAGGATTTGGAGCTGTTTGTCCCAAACCACAAAGAGAAGTAGATTTAATAGTATCACCTAAACGAATAAGCTCTTCTATATCTCCCTCTTTTCCTTCGCCGGAAGTAATTCGTTCCATGATATCATACATGATTTTCAAACCTACACGGCATGGAGTACATTTTCCGCAAGATTCTTCTAAGGAGAATTCCAAGAAGAATTTAGCCACATTAACCATACAGTTAGATTCATCCATCACAATTACACCACCGGAACCAACCATTGCTCCTTTTTCCAAAAGAGAATCATAATCGATTGGTGTATCTAGATCGGCTTCTGTTAAACATCCACCGGAAGGTCCACCCAATTGAACTGCTTTGAATTTTTTACCTTCGGGAGTTCCGCCACCAACGCCATAAATAAGTTCACGTAAAGAGATTCCCATAGGAATTTCAACCAAACCAGTATTTTTCACATCACCGGTAAGAGCAAAAACTTTGGTACCTTTACTCTTCTCACTTCCCATGGAAGCAAACCATTCCGGGCCCTTGCGGAAGATTGTAGCTAAATTTCCTAATGTTTCCACATTATTTACAACTGTTGGTTTTTCCCAAACACCGCTAATCGCAGGGAATGGTGGTTTTGGAGTAGGTTGCCCTCTCTCTCCCTCAATTGAATGAATAAGAGCTGTTTCTTCACCGCATACAAAAGCACCGGCTCCGGTTCTTACTTCTGCATCAAAACAGAAATCTGTTCCTAATATATTTTTACCGATTAAGCCAAATTCTCTACATTGCTCAATCGCGTTATTAATTCTTCTAATTGCAAGTGGATATTCCGCACGAATATAGAAATAACCGTGGTTTGCCCCCACAGCATAAGCTGCGAGCATCATTCCTTCCAAAACACGATGCGGATCACCTTCCAAAAGTGAACGGTCCATAAATGCACCCGGGTCACCTTCATCGGCGTTACAGATAATATATTTTGGATCTCCGGCAGCATCATGGGCAAATTGCCATTTCATGCCGGTTGAGAATCCACCACCACCACGACCACGAAGTCCGGAAGCTTTAACTAAATCAATTGTCTCTTGAGAAGTCATTTCAGTAATTGTTTTGCCCAATGCTTCATAACCATCAACCGCAATGTATTCTTCAATTTTTTCAGGATTGATGTAACCACAATTTTCCAATGCTACCTTTACTTGCTTTTGGTAGAAAGGAATCTCTTTTTTGGTAGCTAATACTTTTTGAGCATCATCTTTCATCATCAATCTTTCTACCGGACGTCCTTTAAGGAAATGTTCCTCCACAAGCTCTTCCACATCTTCCACTTTAACGCTCATGTAGAATACACCTTCAGGATAAACCATCATTACCGGGCCGTAATCACAAGGTCCCATACATCCCGTTTCAATAATATTAACTTCGGAACTTATCTCATGTTTTTCTAAGACTTCTTCCATTCTTTGTTTAATTTTTAGCGCACCTGCCGAAACACAACCAGAGCCGCAGCAAAGCAATAAATCTATTCTTTTCACTGTAGTCTCCCTATTGTGATGCTACCACATAATCGCTCACAACTTTTCCGTTCACGATATGCTCTGCAACTATTTTTCTAGCTTTTTCAGCGGTCATATTTCCATAAGTAATTGTAGGTTTACCTTCTTCAATTATATCAATAACCGGTTCCATTGATGAAAGTCCTTTCTCACCTGTTTGAGTAACAATAACATCCACAAGATTTCGATTTGCTACTTCATTCATAATAGTTTTCATCACTTCTCTGGCACCTGTTGCAATGCCAGAAGTTCCCATACCAACAACCACTTTGATACGAGTGTTGTTTCCACGAAGCTTCATATCTTGTTGAGCTTTCTCACGAATTTTTCGTAATTCCTCAAGAGTCTTCATTAGAATTCCTCCATTTTTGTATTTATTATTCCTTCTTTAATAACTTCACTTACATAGGTGATTACATCCGGATAGTTTATCGGAACTCCACCTAATTCTTCC